>JAEZKX010000013.1 GCA_023436025.1 Pseudomonadota bacterium
CGCCCGAACGCCGCGCGTCAAGCGCGCGGGCCCCGGCGCTGGCGCCAGGCCGCGGCGGCGACCACTGCCAGCGCAAGCGCCCACAGCGGCCACAGCCCCAGCGGACCGACCCAGCGCGCATACGGCGTGATCTCGCGCCCGCCCTGCACCTCGCCCAGCAGCACGCCGCGCGTGTGGCGCGGCAGCGCATGGGTCACGCGGCCGTCGGCGGCGATCACCGCCGTCGCGCCCGTGTTGGTGGCGCGCAGCATGGGCCGGCGGAATTCCAGCGCCCGCATGCGGCTGATGTGCAGGTGCTGGTCGATGGCGACGGTGTTGCCGAACCAGGCGATGTTGCTCAGGTTCACGAAGATGGTGGGCGCCGTGGCGGGGTCGGCGAAGCGGGCGCCGAGCTCCTCGCCGAACAGGTCTTCGTAGCAGATGTTGGGCGCCCAGCGCTCCCCCCGCCATTCCAACGAAGCCTGGCCGACATCGCCGCGGTTGAAGTCGCCCAGCGGGATGTTCATCATGCGCACGAACCACTTGAACAGCGGCGGGATGAACTCGCCGAAGGGCACCAGGTGGTGCTTGTCGTACCGGTATTCCGAGCCTCCGGGCGTCCAGGCCAGCACCGAGTTGGTGTAGCCCTGGCGGTGGTTGCCCAGCGGCATGCCGATCATGACCGCCCGGTCATCGCGCGTGGCGGCCGCACGCAGGGCTGGCAGGTAGTCGTCGGGTAGTTGCACCGGCAGCAGCGGGATGGCGGTCTCCGGCGCCACGACCAGCGCGCCCGGCGCGCGCGCGAGCTGCTCGCCGTAGAAGCCGAGCGCATCGGGGATGCCGGTGCCGCCCTCGAACTTCTCGTCCTGCGCGATGTTGCCCTGCAGCAGCGCCACCGCCAGCCGCGGCGTGGCCGGCGCCGCGCCCGCGTCGCGGCCGGCGCCGACGTTGCACGCGGTCAGCAGCCCGGCCGCCGCCGCGACCGTCGCCCAGTAGCGCCAGGAAGCGCGGACCTCGGGCCGCGCCAGCATCGCCAGCAAGGCCGCCAGGAAGGCCGCGACCGCGCCGATGCCATAGACCCCGATCCAAGGGGCGAGGACGGCCAGGGGCCCGTCGACATGTGCGTAGCCACCGGCGCCCCAGGGGAAGCCGGTGAACCAGGTCGCCCGCAGCAACTCGGCCAGCAGCCAGAGCGCGGCGAACAGGACCGCATCGGCCAGCGCGCGACCGCTGGCCAGCAAGCGCATCGCGGCTGCCGCCGCGCCGTAGTACAGGCCGAGGAAGGCCGCCAGCAGGAGCACGGCCAGGGCCGCCAGCGGTGCCGCCAGCCCGCCGTAGACGTGCATGGAGATGTAGAGCCACCAGAACGTGCCCGCCAGCCAGGCGGTGGCGAAGCTCCAGCCCGCCAGGAAGGCGGTCAGCCCACCCGAGGTACGCCGCAGCAGCACGACCAGCGCGGCAAGCGTCAACAGCTGCAGCCACCACAAGGGGGTGCCGCTCCAGGGAACGGCGATGGAAAACGCATGCCCGAGCCCGGCGACGGCCGCCAGCGCGCAAGCGGCCGGGCGGGACAGCGTCGCCGTCAATCGTTTTCGCCGTCGCGCTCGGCCGGCGACACCTTGAACCAGCGCACGGCGCCGCCCTTGGTGTGGAGCACCACGAACTGCAGGCCGCCCAGGACGAGCGATTCGCCGCGCTTGGGCACATGGCCGATCTCGTGCGCGATCAGCCCGCCGATGGTTTCGAACTCGTGCTCGTCCTCGCCCTCGGTGCCGGACAGCTTGACCCCGAAGGCCTCGTTGACGCGCTCGATGGAGGTGTCGCCGCTGACGCGGTAGGTGCGGTCGGCCAGGCCGAAGATGTCGCCCTCGTCCTCGACGATGTCGAATTCGTCCTCGATCTCGCCAACGATCTGCTCCAGCACGTCCTCGATGGTGATGAGGCCGGCCACCCGGCCGAACTCGTCGATGACGATCGCCAGGTGGTTGCGGTTGCCGCGGAATTCGCGCAGGAGGTCGTTGAGTCCCTTGCTCTCTGGCACGAACACCGCCGGCCGCAGCAGCGCGCGCAGGCTGTAGCCGGGAGAACGCTGCAGCTTGAGCAGGTCCTTGGCCAGCAGGATGCCGATGATGTTCTCGCGGTCGCCCTCGTAGACCGGGAAGCGCGAGTGCGCCGTGTTGATCACGAGGTGCAGGATGTCTTCGTAGGACGCGTCGATGTTGACCACGTCCATGCGCGGGGCGGCCACCATCACGTCGCCGGCGGTGAGCTCGGCCATCCGGATGACGCCCTCGAGCATCACACGCGACTCGGGGCCGATGACTTCGTTGTCCTCGGCCTCGGCCAGGGTCTCGATCAGTTCCGCGGTGGAATCCGGTCCCGGGTGGATGAACTCGGCGACCTTCTGCAGGAACGTCCGCTTGTCCTGCTTATCGTGCGCGGCGCGCGCAGGGTGTGGGTCTGACACAGCCTCTAAGGCGGAGTGGAGGGATCCATAGGATAGCGGATTGGCCGCGCCACCGCCGCGAAGCGCCTCACTGCCCCGACTTTCCGCGTGCCTCGGCAGCACCGCGCCGCACTTCCTGGACGCCAGCGAGGAAGTCGAGAAAGCTGCGCGCCTGCCTCTTCAGGCGATAGTCGGTCTGGGCGAGCTGCTCCTCGACCAGGGCGGTGACCCGGCTGTCGAGGGTGGCCGGCGGCAGTCGCAGGTAGGCCTCGGTTTCGCCGCCGGCACGCTCGAGGATGGCGCCGGCCTTGCGCGCGATGCTGAGCATGGCGAAGTTCTCGCTGAGGGCATGGATGAACATCAGTTCCACCCCCTCGTTGCGCGCATGCATGACCGCGCGGTCGAAGAGGCGCGATCCATAGCCACGGCCGCGCGCCTTCTTCAGCACCGACACGGCGAACTCGGCACCAGCTGGTCCCGCCGGCTCCAGCAGGAAGGCCAGGTGTGCCATGGCGATCAGTTCGAGCTTGCGGTTGAAGATGCCGAAGACCTCGTCGCGGTCGAAATCGAGCTGGTCGACGTAGCGCGCAATGTGCTCGTCGGTCGCTGGAAAGCCGAAACGCAGATAGCGGTCCTCTTCGTCCAGCGCCAGCAGATGTTCCGCGATGCGTGGCCTGTGGGCATTGCCAAGCGACCGGATCGGAACGATCAGGCTGGACTTGGCGGAGGGCACGCGGGAGGCCATTCGGCAAATATAGGGGTTTGCCCTGGGCTGGCCATGCAGGCTGCCCAGGGCGGTAGGACTTCCGTCATACGACTTTTGGATGATGACGCGGAAAAGCTGCACCTTTTTTGGGAGTTGCTGCTACAACGACGAAGGGGAAGTTACTAAAGTTCACATTCATGGCCATCTCGTGGATCGACACAGCACCCCTGCCGCGTCACAACAAGGTGATCGCCGTCGTGGACGTCGTCGAATCTGTCCGGCTGATGGAACAGGACGAACAGGAGTTCATCCGTCGCTGGCACGCATTCGTCGACTTCGTGAAGCATCAATTGCCGCCACAGACGGGGCGGCTGCACAAGAGCCTGGGCGACGGACTCATGATGGAGTTCTCCGACCCGCACGGTTGCATCCGTGCGACCCTGGCGATGCAGGCCTGGTTCCGCGCGGGCAACCAGGACCTGCCGCCAGGCCAGCATGTGTACCTGCGCATCGGCGCCCATGTCGCCGAGTTCGTTGCCGACGAGCACGACATCTACGGCACCGACGTGAACGTCGCGGCGCGCATCGCCACCTTGGCCGCCCCGGGCGAGATCGTCATCTCGCAGGCGCTGCGCGCGCGCATCCGCGGTGAACTCGAGGACCACCTGGAGGACCTCGGGTCCTGCCATCTGAAGCACGTGAAGCAACCTGTTCACGCCTACCGCGTGGGCAGGCCTGGGGTGGCCGCAACTCCCCCTCCGGAGGCCGCGCTGCGTTGGCTGCTGCGCCCCTTTGTCGCCGTGCTGCCCTTCGTGGGCGCCAGCCCGGACGAGGCGGCGCTCGGCGATGCGATCGCGAATGAATCGGTGGCGGCCCTGTCCCAAAGCGCCGAATTGCAGGTGGTGTCGCGCCTGGCGGCCGCGCCCTTCCGGCAGCACCGCGCCAATCTCGAAAACCTGGCGCAGAACCTGCGCGCGGACTACCTGCTGCGCGGACAGGTACGCCAAGCCGGCGCGTGGGTCACCGTGTTCGCCGAACTGGTCCATACCGGCAGCGGACACGTGGGCTGGGCGCGCACCTTCAAGGGCGCGCCGGAGCAACTACTGGCACCCGGAGCGCGCCTGGTGCACGACCTCGCCACCGGGGCCACTTCCGCGATCGTCGCCCACGCGCTGGAACGCTCGGACGGCCAGGCCCTGCCCGCCCTCGAAAGCCACACGCTTCTGATGGCGGCAATCGGGCTGATGCACCGCCTCACCGCACCCGACCTGGAGCGGGCCGAGGAGATGCTGGAGCACCTCGTCGACCGCAACCGCAGGCACCCGGCGGTGCATGCGTGGCTGGCGCATTGCCACGTGCTGCGCCTGCGCCTGGGGCTCGCGCCCGATCCGCAGCGCACGGTCCAACTGGCACGGGAGGCCAGCCGGGCCGCGCTGGGGGCGGATGCGTGCTTTCCGCTGGCCCTGTGCATCGACGCCGAGGTGCACGTGCACCTGCTGAAGGACCTGGGCATGGCGGACCTGCGCTGTCGGCAAGTGCTGGCGGTGCGGCCCTCGGACCCCATGGCCTTGTCCTTCCATGCGGAATTGCTGGCGCTGCGCGGGCAGCCGTCTCGTGCCGAGACCATGGCGCAGCATGCGCTGGCGCACGGCCTGATGGACCAACTGCGATTCGTGCACCAGCACGCCGCAGCGCTCGCGGCCTGGGCTGGCGAACACCCACAGGCCGCAGTGGAGCACGCCCAAGCCTGCCTGGACTCGCACCCCTCGTTCCTGCCGGCCTATGGCACGCTGGCCGTGGCACAGGTGGAGAGCGGCGACCGGGACGCCGCCCACCAGTCCCTGGAGCGCCTGCTGCGTCTGCAGCCGGAGTTCAGCGTGGCGCGTTTCCTGGCGCACTCCCCGGCACAGCCGGCGGTGGCACGCCGCATGGCGGCTGCGCTGGCCGCTGCCGGCGCCCCGCCTGGATGAAGGGGCACGGCTACCAGCGGGCAGGCAGCTTCTTCTTGAGCGTGATGCACTTGATGCCCAGCTCGACGTAGCCCCCCTTTTCGAGGTCCTTCAACAGACGGCTGACCATTTCGCGCGAAGCACCCACGCGGCTGGCGATCTGCTGGTGCGTGATCTGCGTGAGCTGCACCGGAGCCTGTGCCGCGGCCGGCCCGCGCTCGCTCTCCAGCGTATGGATCACGCGGCCATAGACGTCGAGCAACGCCATCTGGCGCGCCGTCTCCGTCGCAGCGCGGGCGCGGCGGATCACCTGCGACACCAGTTTGATCGCGAAGTCCGGCTCTTCGGCAAGGTGCTGCATGACGGCATGTCGCGGCACCAGGCAGCAAAGCACGGGAACCAGCGACATCACGGAAGCCGAGCGCGGTCCGCCGTCGAGGGACATCTCACCGAAAAAATCCCCCGTGACGATGGTGCCGTAGGTGATCTCGCGCCCGTTCTCGTCGGTGGCGTACACCTTCACCTGGCCCTGCAGCAGGACGAACAGCGAATCGCCCGGCTCCCCCTCGTTGAGGATGATTGTGTTCTTGCGGTAACTTCGAAGGATGCCCCGCGCGGCCAGGCGACCGATGGCCGGCTCGAGTGTGGCAATGAGACGTTCCTGCTCCGCGACTGTCCTGGACACGTTCATGGCGTCCTCCCTCGTGAAAATGACTCTAGCATGCCGTCCGGCAAAGCCCAAGGGCCTTGTCAGTGGACGGGGTGGTACAACGAAGGGCCGAGCGGCGGCAGCACCGCCAGGCGCCCGATCAGGGCGCGCACGCCGTTGGTCTGCGTCTTGGCGCACAGGCTGCGCACGTGGGTGCGGATCGTGGACACGGCCACGTTCAACTGCGTCGCGATCTCCGGCGCAGAGCGCCCCTGCGCCAGGATCGCCAGGACCTGCTCCTCGGTGTGGGTCAGGCCGTGGCTGCGCGCGAAGAAGCAGAGCATGAGGCTGTCGCAGACGGAAGCGCGCGACAGGAAGAGCCCCAGCGCCGGGTCCGCACCGGGTGCCGCGCGCAGCGGAACCACCGCGATGCTCAGTCCCCAGCCGGCCGGGGCGCGCAGGGTGACCATGCTGCGCAGCCCCGCGGCGCCTCTTGCGAAGGCCTGCAGCAGCGCGCGGCCTTGGCCTGCGTCCACCGGCTGCAGGTGCCCGTGCCGCAGGCACAAGACCCGGGCGCCGGCCAACTCGTGGCGCGCCACCTGGTTGGCATGCAGTAGCCGTCCCTGTGGCGATGCGACAACGACGCCATGCGCGAGTTCGTCCACCAACTTCGCCAGGGACTCGCCGAGGCCACCCAGGTGGCCGACGAACGGTCCGCCGGCACTGAGCCGGGTTGCAGCCGCTTCTTTCATGTTGCTTCTCTTCCCTTTGGACGCAGCTTAGAAAGCCGCCGCTGCGGGAGGTACGGATTCTTCAGCGGGCTGTCAGTGAAAAATTCACCTGGACACGGATGGGCTGGACGCGCTAATGGTTTCCATGCAGGCATCCATGACGCCCGCGTCCAGCGCCAGCGCGACGTGCGGCAGGCCTTCCGCGCGGCGGTTGTCGGCCTTCACGCGGATGGCCGTGGTGACGGGGAACACGATGTTGTCGCAGGTGCCGTACCAGCAGGTCCATGGCGGCTGCGGCTGCCCCTCTTCGTCCTGCGCGAGTTGCTGCAGCCACACGTTGTGCAACCGCATCTGGCGGCCGTTCAGGGTGCTTGCGAAGCGGCCGAGCCAGGTGCCGCCGTGGGGCGTGCCGAGGGTGATGACATGCGCCACACGGTCGTGGCCGCCGCTGGCGCGCAACCACGCGCGCGCTGCCAGCCCCCCCATGCTGTGGCACAACAGCACAGGAGGCCGCCGAGTGCAGGCCGCCACCTGGTCCACCGCCCGGTCGATGATGGGGGCATAGTCATCGATGGACGCGAACACCGGCTCCAGGTTCACGGCCACGAAAGCACGTCCTTCGGCACGCAGGCGTCGCATCCACGGCGCCCAGATGCCGCGGTTGGCGACGAAGCCATGGACCAGGACAACACCCGTTTGCCCGGCGCAGGCGGGCTCCAGGTGGTCGACCGGTTCGCGCCACCGCCAGGCCAGGCGCCAATAGAAAACCCTGTACAGATCGAGGCTTTCGGTCAGCCAGGCTCGGGCGAGCTGTCCGGCGCGGGGGCCCGGCTCGCCGGGCGTGTGGCGCGCGACCAGCGCGAGCAGGCCGAATTCCACGGCCAGGACGAGAGGCGCGATGCCGGCGATGACGAGGGCCCCGGCGACGGCTTGAACCGGGTGGCCAGGCCAGCGCCAGGCGAGCCAGGCCGCGAGCGCGGCGAGTTGCAGTGCGCACAAGGCGCGCAGCAGCCAAGCCAGGCGGGATGGCGGATGCATCACCCCAGTATCCCATCGCTCGCTAGACTCGTGAGTCGATGAACACTGCTGATCGCATCCGCGCATCGGTGACGCAAGTGGAACGGCTGCGGCGCGGCAGCCTGGCCTCGCCTGCCGAGGGCGCGGCGGTCTCCGCGTTGAAGCGCTTCCAGGCGCGGCGCTTCGCCGGTACGTATGCGGACCTGCTAGCCGGCGGTCCGTACGTTGCGCCGACGCGCTTCTTCCTCGAGGAGCTGTACGGCGATCGCGACTTCGCCGAACGCGATGCGCAATTCGCCCGCATTGCCGGAGCGGTCGAGCGGTTGTTTCCGCGCGACGTCGGGGAAACCGCGGCCGCATTGGCCGAACTGCATGCCTTGACCGAATCCCTCGACCATGCGCTGGCCACCGCAGGCGTCGATGCCAGCAGCACGCCGGCGGCGTATGCCGAAGCCTGGCGCCGGGTCGGCCGGCGCGCCGATCGCGAACGGCAGCTTGAACGCACCCTGGCCATCGGCGCGGAGCTGTCGCGGCTGGTGCGCCTGCCCGGCTTGCGCTTGATGCTCAAGATGATGCGCGGCCCGGCTACCGCGGCAGGGATGCAGTCGCTGCAAGGCTTCCTGGAGGCCGGGTTCGACACGTTTGCAGCGATGGCCAAGCGTCCCGGAGGCGCCGCGGCCTTTCTCGGCACGATCCAGGCGCGCGAGCAAAGGCTGCTGGAGCTGCTGTTCGACGGCGACCCTGGCGCTGGCGAGACCGAACTCGCGCGCATCCTAGGACAAGCCCGCTAGTCGCTGCGGCCGCGGATTCCGACAATCGGGTGCCAAGGAGCACCCATGGAGCACAGGCCCTGGCTGAAGAGCTATCCGGAAGGCGTGGCGCACACTGTCGATCCGCAGCAATACACGTCGCTGACGCAGCTGCTGGAGGAGTCCTTCCGGCGGCACGCCGACCGGCCGTTTTCCGTCTGCATGGAGCGGTGGATGAGCTACCGCGAACTCGACGCGCATTCGCGCGCGCTCGGGGCATGGCTGCAGTCGCGCGGGCTGGAGCCGGGGGCGCGCGTGGCGATCATGCTGCCGAACATCCCGCAGTTCGCCGTCACGATGGCCGGCGTGCTGCGCGCGGGCTACACCTGCGTGAACGTCAATCCGCTCTACACGCCCCGTGAGCTGGAACATCAGTTGAAGGATTCGAGTGCGACGGCAATCGTCATCCTCGAGAACTTCGGATCCACGCTCCAGGAGGTGATTGAACGGACGCAGGTGCGTCACGTGGTACTGGCATCCATGGGCGACCTGCTTGGCTTCTGGTACGGCCGATGGATCACGTTCGCCGTGCGCCATCTGGCGAAGCTGGTGCCGCCATTCAAGCTGCCGCTGACCGAGGGGCGCAGCGTCACGCCCTTCGCCGCGGCCCTGGCACAGGGCGCAGACCTCACGCTTCGGCCGGTGACACAGACACTCGATTCCACGGCTTTTCTGCAGTACACCGGGGGGACTACCGGCCTGTCGAAAGGCGCAGTCCTGTCGCATCGCAACATCGTCGCTGCCATCCTGCAGGCCGAGGCCTGGTTCACGCCGGCCCTGCAGCGCGTGGGCGAGGTGAGCCGAACCAACAGCATCGCAGCACTGCCGCTCTACCACATTTTCGCGCTCACGCTGAGCCTGGTGGCCATCCGCTGGGGGGCCCACATGACGCTGATTCCGAACCCGCGCGACATCGGCAAGTTCGTCGAGGTGCTCAAGCGGCGACCATTCCAGATGCTTCCCGGGGTGAACACGCTGTTCAACGCATTGCTGCAGCATCCTCAGTTCCGCAACGTCGACTTTTCCCAACTGGTGGTGACCCAGGCTGGCGGCATGGCCGCATCGGAAGGCACGGCGCGGGCGTGGCGCCAGGCGACAGGATGTGTCATGGTCGAGGGCTGGGGCATGAGCGAGACCTGTGCCATCGGCACCAACAATCCGCTGGACGCAACCGAGTTCTCGGGCACCATCGGCTTGCCCTTGCCCGGCATCGACATCGCGATCAAGGACGATGGGGGCGCTTCCCTGCCCGCAGGGCAGATCGGGGAGATCTGCATCCGCGGCCCCAACGTCACGAGCGGCTACTACCACCAGCCGCAGGAGAATGCGCAGGCGTTCACGGCCGATGGTTTCATGCGCACCGGAGACATCGGCAGCATGGATGAAGGCGGCTACACGCGCATCGTCGACCGCAAGAAGGACATGATCCTGGTAAGCGGCTTCAACGTGTATCCGAACGAACTCGAGAATGTCATCTCACTGTGCCCCGGCGTGGTCGAATGCGCGGCCATTGGTGTCGCCGACGACAAGCAGGGCGAAGCGATCAAGGTGTTCGTCGTCAAGAATGACCCCAGCCTGAACGAGGAGGACATCTTCAGCCATTGCCGGCAGCAGTTGACGGGCTACAAGATGCCGAAGTACATCGAGTTTCGCGACGAGCTACCGAAGACGAACGTGGGGAAAATTCTTCGCAGGGACTTGCGTGCCGCGGTTGCCTGAAAACGCCGAACCGGACGTTTCGGGTGCGCGGGAGCTTCTGCCCCATGGCGTGACGGTCCTGGAACGCGGATGGTTGTCGTCGAACTGCGTGGTGCTCCTCGGTTCGAGCGGTGGCGCTGTCGTCGACACGGGCTATGCGACCCACGCGCAGCAGACCTTGCAGCTGGTGCGGTCGGCCCTGTCTGGGCTGCCCCTGCAGATCATCGTCAACACCCACCTGCACAGCGACCACTGTGGGGGCAATGCCATCTTGCAGGAGGCGTACCCGGATGCACGGACCGCCATCCCCCCAGGCCTGGCGCCATCGGTCGCGCATTGGGATCCGGTCGCCTTGACCCACGTTCCCACGGGGCAAATCTGTCCACGCTTCGACTTCCAGCACCTGTTGGAGCCCGGCAGCATCGCGGAACTCGGCAACCTGCGCTGGGAGGTGCACGCAGCGCCCGGGCACGACCCGAACTCCGTCATCCTCTTCGAACCTACGAGCCGCATCCTGCTATCAGCCGACGCTTTGTGGGAGCACGGCTTCGGTGTCGTGTTCCAGGAACTGGAGGGGGACGCGGCCTTTGATGAAGTGGCGGACACGCTGGACCTGATCGAGACATTGCGGCCCCAGGTAGTGGTCCCTGGCCATGGCCGCGTGTTCACAGGTGCACCAGCGGCCATCGCGCGGGCCCGCGAGCGGCTGGACGGCTACCGAGCCGACCCGCGCCGGCATGCCACCCATGCCGCGAAGGTGCTTCTGAAGTTCAAGTTGCTCGAGCTCCAGAGCGCCCTCTATGAAGATTTCGCCGCCTGGGCGCTGGCAACTCCGTATTTCCGGCTGGTACGAGACCGCTGGTTCCCGCAAAGCGACCTCCATGCGTGGTTGGAGGAACTATGCAGAGGCTTGGTGCGGTCGGGCGCAGCCTCTTGGGAGCACGGCGTCATCTGCAACCGCTGACTTGCGCGATTTGGGGTGCCCAAAATAAAAGGCCCGTCATTACTGACGGGCCTTTCTCGCTATAGAGCCTGACGATGTCCTACTTTCACACGGGAACCCGCACTATCATCGGCGCAGAGGCGTTTCACTGTCCTGTTCGGGATGGGAAGGAGTGGGACCACCTCGCTATGGTCATCAGGCATAACTTTTT
>JAEZKX010000035.1 GCA_023436025.1 Pseudomonadota bacterium
CTGCCGGGGCGGCGCTCGGGCGGCGGCCGCGCCGGACGCACGCGTGGCCGCGCCTACCTGCAAGCCGTGCAGGCCGACCCTCGGGCCGATGCCGAACTGCGCGACCGCATCCGCGGCCGCCTCGACCGGCTGGTGAGCCATCCCCGCGCGATCCAGGTCGAGGTCGAGAACGGCGTGGTGCGCCTCAGCGGCGACGTCCTGTTCAAGGAGCGCGACGGCCTGCTGCTGCAGGTGATGGACATGGAGGGGGTGCAACGGCTGGTCAACGCAATGACGGCGCAGGAGTCGCTGGCCGGCCTCGGCAGCGACGAGGCCGCACCCGGCGCCCGCACCGCCTGACGGACGGCGGCCGCGGCGGCGGCGCGCGGCTCACAATGCTGCCGCAACCGCCCTGCCCGCATGCCGCGCACACCTTCCCGCATCCTGGCCGCCTTCGCAGTGGCGGTTCTGCTCGCCGTCGCGGTGTTCAACCGCGCCTGGGGCGCGGTCGCCCTGCTGGTGGTGGGCACGGCCGGGTGGACCTGGTACCAGATGCAGCGCGCCCGCGGCGCCGCCGAAGAGCGCTTCTTCGGTGACGCCGGCGAGGAGACGCGCCTGACCAGCTTCAACCCCGGATCGCCCAGCGAGATGCCGGCCGATCCCGGGCGGCGCGAGGCCGCCGGCAAGAACCCGCGCCAGCCGCACTGACGAGCCGGCCGGGCCCGCGTGCTCAGCGGGTTCGCTCCGACCCGGCCAACGGCGCCTGGCCTACAGGGCGGCTGCCGAGGAGCTTCTACGTTCGGGTCATCCATGAACCCGAACAGGAGGAAAGCCCACATGCAAGCAACACTTCGCTCGACCGCCGCCGCCGCCCTGGTGCTGCTGGCCCCGGCGGCGGCCCTGGTGGCCGCGCCGGCCGCGGCACAGCAACGCGCCACCCAGCCCAGCATCGCCTCGTTGTCGGTCAACGCCGACCACGGCGTCGCGCCTGGCTCGACGCTGCGCTTCCAGGTGCGTGCGCTGCCCAACGCGCGCCAGGCCGAACTGGTGCTGGGCAGCAGCGGCATCGTGGTGCCGCTGGCGCAGCAAGGCGCCGGCAACTACACCGGCAGCTACGTCGTGCGGCGCAGCGATCGCATCGACCCCAGCCAGGCCATCGCCGCGCGCGTACGCCACGGCAGTGGCCCGCTGGTGGCGCGCAACTTCGACTGGCCGGCCGGCTTCCAGGACGTGGCCGCTGGCGCTGCCTCCGGCGGTCCCGGGCGGGACCTGGACCGCGGGCGCGCGCATGCCGAGCGGCGTGGCGGCGAGGCGCGCCGCGACCAGCCGCAGGACCAGCGCCCGCCGCAGATCACCGACATGGCGCCCGCCCATGGCGACCGCATCGCCGAGCGCGGCCGCACCCAGCTGTCGGCCCGCCTGAGCGACGAAGGGGTGGGCATCGACCCGGATTCGGTGCGGCTGCGGCTGGCGGGCCGCGATGTCACCCGCGACGCGCGCATCACGCCCAACGAGATCAGCTACCGCGGCGACCTCGCGCCCGGGCGCTACACCGCCGACCTGCAGGTGAAGGACTTCGCGGGCAACATGACCCGCAAGACCTGGAGCTTCGACATCGTCGACCGCGACCGCGATCGCGACCACAACCGCGTCGGCGTGGTGGCGCCGATGCCGCTGGAGATCACCAGCCATCAGGACCGTGGCGTGGTCGACCTGTACCGCAACGTGCAGATCCAGGGTCGCACCCTGCCCAATGCGACGGTGCGCGTCCAGGTGGACTTCGCCGCCAACATGACGGCCATGCTGGGCGTGCCGCAGCAGGTGGCCGACATCACGGTGCAGGCCGACCGCAACGGTGTCTTCAGCGCGCCCATCCAGCCGCGCCACCCGGTGCTCCTTCCGGGCAGCCGCTACGACGTGCGCCTGACCGCCACCAGCGGCGGCGCCAGCGTGGAGGAGCGCCTGGTGTTGACCCAAAGAGGGTAAAAGTTTCGGTTTAGGGACTTTCCCGCAATCGGACTTTTTTCACGGATTACCCCGCCCGGCGGGGACGGGCGGCACGCCGGGTCGGGCGAACGGGCTGGGAACACCGGCCCGCGGCCGCGATACTTCAACAAAGAGAGGGACGGAGGCGGGCAAGACAGGGACTACGCAAGCAAGACGTCGCCAGGGAGTGTGGTCGGGCACGCGGCCGCAACGAACAACGACAAAATGACAAAGCCCCGCATTGCGGGGCTTTTTCTTTGGCCACGCCGCTCGTCAGGGCGTGAACGTGTCGCCCAGCACCAGGCCTTCACGCCGGGGATCCGCGCCGCCCTGCAAGGTGCCGCCCGCGCTCGCGGGCAGCCGCACGATGGTGCCGATGCCGCTGGACTGGGCGCTGACGCTGACCGAGTGGCCCAGCGCCTTCAAGCCGATGACCAGCGGATCGTTGTTGCCGCTGTTGCTGTTGTCGATGTTGGGGTGCTCGCCGCCCACCGTGGTGGTGGCGCTGTTGCTGGCGCCGAAGTCGACCATGCCGGTGGCCTGCTGGGCATCGAGCTTCCAGTCCAGCACGCCGACCAGGGTCTTCACCACGTACTGGATGATGGTGGCGCCACCCGGCGAGCCGGTGGCCAGCAGGAAGTCGCCGCGCGAGCCGTCCGCGTTCTTGTGGAACACCAGCGTGGGCGCCATCGTGCTGCGCGGCCGCTTGCCGCCCAGGATCTTGTTGGCCACGGGATTGCCGCTGCCGTCCGTGGGCTGTGCCGAGAAGTCGGTCAGCTGGTTGTTCAGGATGAACCCGTTGGTCATGTGGAAGGAGCCGAAGGCCGATTCCACCGTGGTGGTCATGACCACCACGTTGCCATCCTTGTCGACGATGCTGA
The DNA here is from genome assembly GCA_023436025.1 of Pseudomonadota bacterium. Lineage (GTDB taxonomy): Bacteria > Pseudomonadota > Gammaproteobacteria > Burkholderiales > Burkholderiaceae_C > Ramlibacter. The sequence continues at coordinate 2,847 of JAEZKX010000035.1, forward strand.
AGTGCGTGGTGCCGTTCTCCGGCGTGGGAACCACGCCCAGCGGGATCGGCCCCAGGTTGCCGGCCGGCGCCACCCCCATGCTGGAGACGAAGCTGATCATGTCGGCGCGGCTGCGCAGGTAATCCTTGTTGATCATGGTGTCGACCGAGCCGCCGGGCAGCGGCTGGTAGTCCGTGTCGGCCACGTACTTGTCGCGGTCGGCATAGGCCAGGCGCTCGGCCTCGCTCACGAGGTGCACGCCCATCACCTGCGGCTTGCCGCCTTCGAGGTCGAGCGCGGTAGGCGCATAGCGCTCCAGGTTGAAGTTCTCCAGGATGCCCAGCGTCTGCGCCACCGCGATGCCGCCCGACGACGGCGGCGGCATGCCGCACACCACGTAGGCGCGGTAGTCGATGCACACCGGCTCGCGCTTCTTGGCGCGGTAGTTCGCCAGGTCGGCCAGCGTGGTCTTGCCGGGCGTGATGGCGGCGCCGGTGCTGGCCATGGTGGTGACACCGATCTTGGCGACGATGGCCTGGGCGATGGGCCCGGTGTAGAAGGCGTCGGCGCCGCCGTTGGCGATGGCGCGCAGGGTGGCGCCGTAGGCCGGGATGGTCAGCGTCTCTCCCAGCGCCCTGGGCTCGCCGTCCTTGTAGTAGGTGACCGCCGCCTCGGCGTCGCGCAGCAGGTTGGCGCGGTTGCTCGCGAGCGCGTCGGCCATGCGGCCGGGAATCTTGAAGCCGTTCTCGGCCAGCTCGATGCCGGCGCCGAACAGGTCCTTCCACGCGGTTCTGCCATGTTCCTTGTGCACCAGTTCCAGCATGCGCACCAAGCCCGGCGTGCCGATGGAACGGCCGCTGCCGCGCGCATTGGGCTGCGGCGCCGTGGTGACGGCACCGGTCTCGTCGGCCCAGCGCAGGTAGTTCTCGGTGGCTGCCGCCGGGGCGGTCTCGCGGCCATCGTAGGCCTGCACGGCCTTGTTCCGGGCGTCGTAGTGCAGCAGGAAGGCGCCGCCGCCGAGTCCACTGGACTGCGGCTCGACCAGGCCCAGCACGGCCTGGACGGCGACGGCCGCATCGGCCGCGCTGCCGCCGGCCTTCAGCACCTCGCAGCCCGCCTTGCTGGCCAACGGCGTAGCCGACACCACCATGTAGGTCCTGGCGTGGGTCGCCTTGTAGCCCGGACGGTAGCCGGTGGCGGCCTCCGGCGCCGAGGGGTCGCCTGGATCGCCGGAACCGACCACGACGGTGCCGCCGCTGGCATTGGCGACCTGGCACGCCGTATCGACGGCCACCGGGGGCGGAGGTGGCGGCTCGACGACCAGGGGCAGGTCGCTGCCGCCACCGCCACCGCAGCCGGCGAGCAGGAAAAGGGCCGCGAGCAGCGTGGACGTCGTCCGCACCGGGAGTCTGGTGGTACGCATGGCTTCTTTCAGGGTTGGAGGGGCGCAACCATCATCCGGGACCCAGGCGAGCGTCGGCATGCGGAAAACGATGAGGTCTTTGGCATTCACCGGCAGGCCGGGTGCTCCGGGAGGCCGCCGCGTTCCAAAGCAAGAGCCGCGCCGACAGCGCCAGGCCCGATGGTGGACGCTCTCGGCGGGGCACCGAGCATCTCGCGGTGCGCGGGGCCGCCCCGGGGCGCAGGCCAGGGC
>JAEZKX010000082.1 GCA_023436025.1 Pseudomonadota bacterium
GCGCAATGCCATGCGCGCCGAAGGCTGGGCCCGCCTCTACTGGATGACCGCCGCCGACAACCAGGAGGCGCGCCGCCTCTACGACCGGTTCGCCAGCGCCGACGGTTTCGTTCGCTACGTCGTTCGACAGCCATGAACCGCGCCCGGCCGCTCCGCTTGCGCCTGTTCCTGCTGGCGGCAAGCGGACTGCTGCCGCTGGCGGTGGTGGCCGGGCTGGTCCTCGGCTACGTCATGGACCAGCGCCAGCGCGACGCGCAGCAGGCTGCGCTGGAAGTCTCGCGCGCCCTGGCCACCGCGGTGGAGGCCGACCTGCGCGCCACCATCGGCGTGCTGCAGGGCCTGTCGCTCTCCAGTGAGCTGCAGTCCGGCCCGGCGGCCGACTTCCGGGAGGTCGCGCACCGCGTCGCCAGCGGGCAAGGCTGGCTCGCCGTGGTGCTGGCCGACGCGTCCGGACGCGTGCTGCTGGATTCGGCCGATCCCTCGCCCGGCGGCGGCGCCGGCACCCGGCCGGTCGACCCCGACAGCATGACCGCCGCCGTGGCCCTGCGCTGGCCCACCGTGGGCCGGGTGGCGCCGGGTCCGCAGGGGCGCCCGTCCTTCGCCGTGCGCGTGCCGGTGCTGCGCGACGGCCAGCCCGCGTACATCCTGTCGGCCGTGGTCCCGGTGGAGCGCATGCGCAACCTGCTCACGCTCCAGGGCATCGCCGAGCCGTGGGTGGTCGCGATCTTCGACCAGACCGGCACCATCGTCGCGCGCTCCCTGGCCAGCAGCGCCCAGCGCGCCTCGCCGTCGATGCAGGCCCTGATCGACCGCGGCGGCAACCAGGGCAGCGGCGTGACCTACACGCTGGAAGGCGTGCGCAGCCACAGCGCTTTTACGCGCCTGCGCAACTCCCGCTGGGTGGTCGCCGCCGGCGTGTCGGCCGAGGAAGCCAACCGCGGCCTCTGGGGCGTGCTCGGCGCCATCGGCGCCGGCTTGCTCGCCTCGCTGGGCTTCGCGGCGTTCCTCGCCTGGTATTTCGCCCGCGGCGTCACCGAACCCATCGACCGCCTGAAGGAAGCCGCGGCCGCGCTCGGCCGCGGGGAACCCATGAAACCTCTGCCGCCGATGGACATCGCGGAGCTGCAGGAGGTGTCCACGGCGCTGCAGAGCGCCTCGCGCGAGCGCGAGATCGCCACGCGCGAGCGGCTGGTCGCCGAAGCCGAACGCGAGACGCTGCTGGAGCGCGCCACCACCGCGCTCAAGAGCGCCGAGGAAGCCGCCCGCAGCAAGGACGAGTTCCTGGCGATGCTGGGACACGAGCTGCGCAACCCGCTGGCGCCCATGGCCACCGCGCTGCACCTGATGGCCCGCAAGGGCGACGAGCGCACCCGTGCCGAGCGCCAGGTGATGGAGCGCCAGGTGGCGCACATGAAGCGCCTGGTCGACGACCTGCTGGACGTCTCGCGCATCACCGGCAAGCGCCTCGCCATGCGCATGGAGCCGCTGTGCCTGGCCGAGGTGGTGCGCCATGCCGCGCAGGGCGTGCAGCCGGTGCTGGACCAGCGGCGCTTCCGCGTCGACATTCCGCCCGAATGCGAGGACCTGTGGGTCTGCGGCGACGAGGTACGCCTGGGCCAGGTGCTGGCCAACCTGCTGGGCAACGCGGTCAAGTTCACCCGCGCCGACGACACCATCGTGCTGCGCCTGCGCCACGACGACGAGATGGCCGAAGTGCAGGTGGAGGACGACGGCGATGGCATGCCGCCGGCGGTGCTGGAGCGCGTGTTCGACCTGTTCTACCAGGCTCCGCAGGAAGCCGACCGTTCCCGCGGCGGCCTGGGCCTGGGCCTGGCCATCGTGCGCAGCCTGGTGGAGATGCATGGCGGCACCGTGCAGGCGCACAGCGAAGGCCCGGGCCACGGCAGCCTGTTCGTCATGCGCCTGCCGCTGGTGGAGCCGCCGCGCGCGTCGGCGCCGGTCCCGCTGGCCCCGGCCGCCGGCGGAGCCCAGGCGCGCGTGCTGGTGGTCGACGACAACCAGGATGCGGCCGACACGGCGGCCGCCCTGCTGGAGCTCAACGGCTACGACGTGAAGGTGGCCTACGGGCCCGAGGCGGCGCTGGAACTGCTCGCCGCCTTCCGTCCGGCCGTGGTGCTGCTGGACATCGGCCTGCCGGGCATGAGCGGCTACGAACTGGCCGCGCGCATGCGCGCCGACCCCGTGGGCCAGGGCGCCTGGCTGGTGGCCCTGACCGGCTACGGCACGCAGGCCGACGTGCAGCGGGCGCTGGACGCGGGCTTCAACCAGCACCTGGTGAAGCCGGCCTCGCCGCAGGCCCTGCTGCAGGCGGTGGAGGCCGGCCTGGCGCGCGGGTGACAATGCGCGCATGAAGACGCATTCCCCAAGCATGGCGCATCGCTGGCTGCCGCTGGTCGCCGCCTGCCTGCTGGCCGGCTGCGGCCGCGCCGAAGGCGAACAGATCGGCGAGGTCGACACCGTGTTCAAGTGGATCGGCCCCGACCACAAGATCGTGGTCGACGCCTACGACGACCCCAAGGTGGCGGGCGTCACCTGCTATGTGTCGCGCGCCAAGACCGGCGGCGTCAAGGGCGCGCTCGGCCTGGCCGAAGACAAGTCCGAGGCCTCCATCTCCTGCCGGCAGGTGGGCCCCGTGAGCTTTCCGGCCGGCCCGCTGCCGCGCCAGGAGGAGATCTTCAGCGAGCGCATCTCGCTGGTGTTCAAGCGGCTGCGCGTGGTGCGCATGGTCGACGCCCGGCGCAACGCGCTGGTCTACCTGACCTACTCCGACCGCGTGATCGAGGGCTCGCCGCAGAACAGCGTGACCGCGGTGCCGCTGCCGCCGGGCACGGCCATCCCCGTCGGCCGCTAGGGTCCGGCCGCAGCCGGCGCACAGCACTGCGGGGCATCCCCACACGGCCGTCTTGGGCCACGCGTGGCGTGGCGTGGCGCGCCGCCGCATGACCACATTCTCGCTACAACGCTAGCGACCTGTTACGAATCGAGACGCCGAGGTCCACGCAAGGTGGACCTCACCTAATCTCGGCCACGAGGAGGCCGCAGGTCACGACAACGACAAGGACAAGCGCCTGTATCCGTGCCGCGTGCGCAGGGTCGCGCGCGGGTGCTCGTCCGATGGAGTAGCTGCCGTGACCCTTTCCCACCGCAAGCCCGGCCGCACGGGCTGGTGCCTCTTCCTCGTGTTCTGCGCCGTGCTCGGTGCCTGCGGCCTCGCGCTGCTGGTGCTGGGCGGCATCCTCGCCGCCGCCGGCGGCGCGTGGTTCCCGGCCCTGCAGGGCGTGCTGCTGCTGGCCGCCGCGCTCGCACTGGCGCTGAGACGCCCTGTGGGCACGCTGCTGTACGGCCTCGTGCTCGCCGCCACCATCGCCTGGGCGCTGTGGGAGGTCGGCCTGGACGGCTGGCCGTTGGTGCCGCGCCTGGCCTGGCTGGCCGTGCTGGGCCTGGTGCTGGCGGCCTTCTGGCCGGTGGTGCGCCGCCGCTTCGCCACCCCGCGTGGCCTGCAGCACCTGGTAGCCACCGTCGTGCTGCCCGTGGCTGCACTGACCTTGATCGCGGTGCCCGTGTTCGATTCGCCGCACGTGGAACTGGCGAGCGCGCCAGCGCAGCGGCCGGCCACGCCCTTCAGCCGCGGCAGCGTGGCCAGCCCCGACGGCAATGTCGCCGGCAGCCACGACGCGGGCAGCTGGACCGCCTATGGCGGCTCCAACCTCTCGAACAAGTTCAGCCCCGCGGCACAGATCACGCCGGCCAACGTGGCGCAGCTGGAGGAGGCCTGGCACTTCCGCACCGGCGACCTCAAGCCCGCGGATGCCAAGTTCAACTACGCCTTCCAGAACACGCCGCTGATGGTGGACGGGACGCTCTACGTGTGCACGCCCAGCCAGACCGTGATCGCGCTGGACGCCGCCAATGGCACCGAGAAGTGGCGCTTCGATCCGCAGGCCGACCGCCAGGCCATGGCCAACATCGCCGCCAGCACCTGCCGTGGCGTCGCCTACTACGCGGCGCCCGCGACGCAAGGCGTCGCCGAATGCCCCTCGCGCGTCTTCGTGCCGGTGGTCGACGGCCGCATGGGCGCGGTGGACGCGCGCACCGGCCAGCTGTGCCGCGGTTTCGGCAAGGACGGCTACGTCGACCTCAACGAAGGCACCGGCAACACCTATCCCGGTTTCGTCGCGCCGACCTCGCCGCCGCTGGTGATGCGCGGCGTGGCCATCATCGGCACCGGCCAGGTGGCCGATGGCGAGGAACGCGACGCGCCTTCGGGCGTGGTGCGCGGCTACGACGCCATCACCGGCGAGCAGCGCTGGGCCTGGGACCTCGGCCGCCCCGGCGTGAGCACGCCGCCGCCGCCCGGCGAGGTCTACACCCGCAGCACGCCCAACGTCTGGTCGCTGCTGTCGGGAGACGACGAATTGGGCCTGGTCTACCTGCCCACCGGCAACCCCGCCAGCGACTTCTGGGGCGAGGACCGCACGCCGCTGGAAGAGGAGTTCACCGCCTCGCTGGTCGCGCTGGACGCGGCCACCGGCGCCTACCGCTGGCACTTCCGCACCGTCAACCACGACCTGTGGGACTTCGACCTGAGCCCACAGCCCAACCTGGTGGATTTCCCGACGCCGTCCGGTCCGCGCCCGGCGATCGTGCAGGCGGCCAAGAACGGCCAGGTCTACGTGCTCGATCGCGCCACCGGCGAGCCGCTGCTGCCGGTGGTGCAGGCGCCGGTGCCGCAGCACGTGGACACGCCCGAGAAGATCGCGCCGACGCAGCCGCTGTCACCCGGGATGCCCAACACGGTGGGGCCGCCAGGCAAGGAAACCGAGCAGCTGACCGAGGCGCATGCCTGGGGCATCACCGCCTTCGACCAGCTGCTGTGCCGCATCGCCTTCCGCAAGCTGCGCTACGACGGGCCCTACACGCCGCCGACGCTGCAGGGCTCCATCGCCTGGCCGGGCAACCACGGCGGCATCAACTGGGGCGGCATCTCCATCGATCCGCAGCGCGGCATCATGATCATGAACAGCAACCGCCTGCCCTACACCGAGCACGTCTACCCGCGCGAGGAAATGGAGCGCATGGGCGTGCGGTCGGTGTTCCGCGGCGAGAGCGACCGTCCGACCTACATGCCGCAGCTCGGCTCGCGGATGGGCGCCAAGAAGGAGCCGTGGATGTCGGCGCTGAAGACGCCCTGCATCGCGCCGCCCTGGGGCTACCTCTCCGCCACCGACCTGCGCACCCGCGAAATCCTGTGGCGGCGCCCGCTGGGCACCGGCTACGACCACGGGCCGCTGGGCATTCCCTCGCGCGTGAAGCTGGAGATGGGCACGCCCAACAACAGCGGCTCGCTCACCACCGCCGGCGGCGTGACCTTCATCGGTGCCGCGCTCGACCGCTTCCTGCGCGGCTTCGACACCGAGACCGGCGCGCTGCTGTGGGAAGTGCGGTTGCCCGCCGGCGCGCAGGCCGCCCCCATGTCCTACGAGATCGACGGCCGCCAGTACGTGGTGGCCGCGGTCGGCGGGCACGACCGCATGGAGACGCGGCTGGGCGACAGCGTCATCGCCTGGGCGCTGCCGCAGCGCTGACACCGCCATGGACGCCGCCGTCTACGCCCTGAAGTTCGCGCACCTGTCGGCCCTGCTGGCCTGGGCGGCGTCCCTGTTCGCACTGCCGGTGCTGCTGGTGCTGTATCCGCACGCCAGCGGCGGCGTCGACCGACGGCGGCTGCGGGCGGCGGCGCGCTTCACCTACATCGCGGTGGCCTCGCCCGCCGCCGTGGTGGCGGTTGTGGCGGGCACGGCGCTGATCCATCCCACGCAGTCGTACGGCGGCTGGATGCTGGCCAAGCTGACGCTGGTGACGGGGCTCGTCTTCTTCCACACCGCCTGCGGCAAGCTGATGCTGCGCCAACACGAGGCGCGCCAGCGCGGCGGCCGCCGCTGGCAGCCGTGGCTGGCGCTGGTGCCGCTGCTTCTGGTGCCCGCCATCCTGTGGCTGGTGCTCGCCCAGCCACGCTTGCCATGAGCGGATCAGTCCTCTTCGTCCTCGTCGAGGACACCCACCCGATGCTCGAACACCAGCGTGCCGCCCAACCAACCCGCCACCCCGACCAGCACCGTCCCCAGTCCGGACAGGTACAGGCCCCAGGGCAGCACGCGGGCCTGGGCGTCTTCCAGCCGCAGTCCCCAGTTGGCGACACCCACCGACAGCAGCATGACCGCCACCAGGAAGTGGCTCCAGGCGGCCGCGCGGCGACGGATGTTGCGCACGCCGATCAGTTCCGCGGTGCCGGCGAGCCCGGCGGCAATGCCCATGAAGGCCCCGCCGCCCGCCAGCCACAGCGACATGCGCGGCCAGAACGGATCCTGCGTCCACCACCAGGCCAGGTCGCTGGCGAACACCGCCATCAGGAAGGCAATGGGAAAGGGGACCAGCATCGCATGCGCGGGATGGCCGAAGAAGTGCACGCGCGTGGTGGTGCCGTGCGGAACGGGGTCGGCGTAGTGCTTCACGGGGTACGAGGCGATGGCGCGGGACGGCTGCCCCTGCGCGGCCACTCTAGCAGCATGCGCGCGTGCGCGGGTGCGCGCACGGCACTGGCCGCCGGCCTGGCGCCCTGGCTGCTGGGCGGCTGCGAAGTGACCGGGCCGTTGTCGGCACTGCAGCCGGCCGGCCCGGGCGCCGCGCCGATCGCGCAGGTGTGGTGGGTCATGTGCGCGGGCGCGCTCGCGCTGCTGGCCTTGATGGTGGCGCTGGGCCTGCGCGCGACGCTGCGCCGCGACGATGCGCCGTCGCGCGTGCCCACGCGCCTGTTCCTGATTGGCGGCGGCCTGGTGCTGCCCATCACCGTGCTCACCGCCTTGCTGGCCTGGGGCGTGGGCGCCGGCCACGCGCTGCTGCCGCTGGCCTCCGCGCAACCGGTGTTCGTGGTGGAAGTGACGGCGCAGCAGTTCGCCTGGAGCGCGCACTACCCGGACCATCCGCAGGCCCTGCGGGAACTTAACCGCATCGACATCCCTGCCGGCCGGCCGGTGGACGTGCGCGTGCGAACCCTCGACGTGATCCACGGCTTCTGGGTGCCGCGCCTGGGCGGCAAGATCGACGCCATCCCCGGCCGCGTCAACGTGGTGCGGTTGCAGGCCGACGCGCCCGGCGTCTACCGCGGCGTGTGCGCCGAGTTCTGCGGCGCCGGCCATCCGGCCATGGGCTTCGCGGTCCACGCGCATGCGCCCGAAGACCTGGCGCTACGCCTGGGAGCAGCGCCATGAGCGTGTCGCCGCGGCCTTCGGCGCTGGCGCTGCACGCGCGGCTGCAGCGCGTGTGGCACAACCCCACGGGCTGGCGCGCCTACCGCGCCGTCAACCACAACATCGTGGCGCGCCGCTTCATCTTCACGGCGCTGGCCTTCTTCTTCGTCGGCGGCATGCTGGCCATGCTGATCCGCGCGCAGCTGGCCACGCCGGGCGCAGCCTTCCTGGACAACGCCACCTACAGCCAGGTCTTCACGATGCACGGCAGCATCATGATGTTCCTGTTCGCGATCCCGCTGATCGAGGGCTTCGCGATGTACCTGCTGCCCAAGGTGCTGGGCGCGCGCGACCTGGCCTACCCGCGGCTGGGCGCCTTCGGCTACTGGTGCTACCTGCTGGGTGGGCTGATGCTGCTGGGCGCGCTGGCCGCGGGCGTGGCGCCCGACGGCGGCTGGTTCATGTACCCGCCGCTCACCAGCCGCGCGCACACGCCCGGCGTCAATTCCGACGTCTGGCTGCTGGGCATCACCTTCGTCGAGATCTCGGCCATCTGCGCCGCGGTGGAGATCATCGTCACCATCCTCACCATGCGCGCGCCGGGCATGACGCTCGCACGCATGCCCCTCTTCGCCTGGTACATGCTGGTGACGGCGGGCATGATGCTGGTGGGCTTTCCGCCGCTGATCCTGGGCAGCCTGATCCTGGAGCTGGAACGCGCCGCCGGCTGGCCCTTCTTCGATGCCGCACGCGGTGGCGACCCGCTGCTGTGGCAGCACCTGTTCTGGCTGTTCGGCCACCCCGAGGTCTACATCATCTTCCTGCCCGCGGCGGGCGTGGTCTCGACCCTGCTGCCGGCCTACGCGCGCCGGCCCCTCGTGGGCCACGACTGGATCGTGGTCAGCATCATCGTCATGGGCTTCGTCAGCTTCGGCCTGTGGGTGCACCACATGTTCACGGTGGGCATTCCGCACCTGGCGCTGGTGTTCTTCTCGGCCGCCAGCATGCTGGTGGCGGTGCCCACCGCGGTGCAGCTGTTCGCCTGGATCGCCACGCTGTGGCACGGCCGGCCCAAGCTGGAACTGCCCATGCTGTACCTGTTCGGCTTCCTGGTGGTTTTCGTGCTGGGCGGCCTCACCGGCGTGATGCTGGCGCTGGTGCCGTTCAACTGGCAGGCGCACGACACGCACTTCGTCGTGGCGCACCTGCACTACGTGCTGGTGGGCGGCTTCCTGTTTCCTTTCCTGGGCGGCATCTACCACTGGTTCCCGCACCTGTTCGGCCGCCGCACGCTGCCGCTGCTGGGCGCCTGGGCCTTCTGGCTGATCTTCATCGGCTTCAACGTGACCTTCTTCATCATGCACCTGACCGGCCTGCTCGGCATGCCGCGGCGCGTGGCGACCTACTCCGCCGACTACGGCTGGACCTGGCCCAACCTGGTGTCCTCGGTGGGCGGATTCGTCATGTCCATCGGCTTCTTCCTGCTGCTGCTGGACCTGCTGCTGGCGGTCCACATCGGCCGCCGCGCGCGGCGCAATCCGTGGAACGCGCCGACGCTGGAGTGGGCCATGGCCACGCCGCCGCCGCTGTACAACTTCGCCAGCCAGCCGCGCGTGGACGGCCGCGAACCGCTGTGGTCCGACCTCGCCCTGCCCGCGCGGCTGGCGGCCGGCGACGGCTACCTGGGCGCCATCGACGTGACGGAGCAGCAAAGCCTGGGCACCGATCCGCTCAGCGCCGAACCCACGCACGTGATCCGGCTGCCCAAGCCCGATGGCGTGCCGCTCGCCTGCGGCCTGGCCGTGGGCTCGGTGTTCCTGGCCCTCTTGCTGAAGGCCTACCTGCTGGCGCCGCTGGGCGCGGCGGTGGCGCTCGCCCTGTTCTGGCGCTGGGCCTGGTCCACCGGGCTGCGCACCGATCCCGCGCCAGTACAGGCCCGGCCCGACCTCGCCCTGCCGGTGCACGACGTGGCGCCGCGCTCGCCCGGCCGCGCCGGCCTGCTGTGGACGCTGGTGGCCGACGCCACCTTCTTCGTCTCGCTGCTGTTCGGCTATACCTACCTGGGCACCGTGGCACCGGGCTGGCCGCCGCCACGCTGGCTGCAGGCCGGATGGGTGCTGCCGCTGGCTGGCGCCCTCGCCCTGGTGCTTGCGCCTGTCTTCCTGCGCCGCGCCGACGCGGCCAACGGCGCGGGCGACCCCGGCCGGCGCCAGCGCTGGCT
>JAEZKX010000151.1 GCA_023436025.1 Pseudomonadota bacterium
CGCCCAGGCGGCGTGGGCCGCCGACATCCCCGTGCACATGCTGCGCGAACCCGATGCCGCGTCGCGCCGCGGCCCCGACAGCCAGGCCCTGGAGCCCACCGAGCTGGACGAGCCCTTCGTGTTCCGCCGCTCCGACCTGCTCGATCCCGAGGGAGCGCCCTCGGTCATGCCGCCGCGCCCGGACAGCCGCCTGGACGAGGACGACGAGGACGAGGCGCCACCCAGCCGGCTGGAGGACATGGGCTTCGTGCGGCAGGCCCGGCGCAAGACCTTCTGGCGGCGACCGCTGGTGCGCCTGGCGCTGTCGCTGGCGGGCATCGCGCTGCTGGCGGCGCTGCTGCTGCAGTTCGCGTGGCAGGAGCGCGACCGGCTGGCGGTGCTGGAGCCGCGCCTGCGTCCGGCGCTGGACCTGATGTGCGGGCAGCTCGGCTGCACGGTGGGGCCACCGCGCCAGATCGAATCGGTCGTCATCGAGAGCTCCGGCTTCAACCGCCTGCGCAATGACGCGTACCGCCTGAGCTTCGTGCTGCGCAACACCGCTCCGATGGCAGTGGCGGCGCCGGCCATGGAGCTGACGCTCACCGACTCGCAGGACCAGCCGCTGCTGCGGCGCGTGCTCTCGCCGCAGGAGCTGGGTTTGCGCGACGACGCGCTGGCCCCCGGCGCCGAATGGGCCGGCACGGTCGGTGTCCTGGTCGGTGCCGGCGCCGGCCCGCGCATCGCCGGCTACCGCCTGCTCGCCTTCTATCCCTGATCAACCCCGAAAGACACCATGGCAGCCGTCATCTGTGGATCCCTCGCCTTCGACACCATCATGACCTTCGAGGGCCGCTTCGCCGAGCAGATCCTGCCCGACCAGCTGCACATCCTCAACGTGTCGTTTTTGGTGCCCGCGCTGCGGCGCGACTTCGGCGGCTGCGCCGGCAACATCGCCTACAGCCTGAAGATGCTGGGGGGCACGCCGCTGCCGATGGCGGCGGTGGGGCCGGACGGCGCGGATTACCTGGCGCGCATGCGCGCGATGGGCATTGGCACCGAGTTCATCCGCACCGTGAAGGACACCTACACGGCCCAGGCGATGATCATGACGGACCGCGACAACAACCAGATCACGGCCTTCCACCCCGGGGCGATGATGCAGGCCCACCTGACGCAGGTGCCGAAGCGCGCCGACATCAAGCTGGGCATCATCTCGCCCGACGGGCGCGACGCCATGCTGCAGCACGCAGAGCAGTTCCGCTCGGCGGACATTCCCTTCGTGTTCGATCCGGGCCAGGGCCTGCCCATGTTCGACGGCCGCGAACTCGCGCGCTTCGTCGAGCAGTCGACCTGGGTCACCGTCAACGACTACGAAGGCAAGATGCTGTCCGAGCGCACCGGCTGGGACAGCGCCGAGATCTCGCGCCGCACCCAGGGCCTGGTGGTCACGCTTGGCGGCGAGGGCTGCGAGGTGTGGATCGACGGCGAGAAGACCGTGGTGCCGCCGGTGAAGGCCGCCGCGGTGGTCGACCCCACCGGCTGCGGTGACGCCTGGCGTGGCGCGCTGCTGTTCGGGCTGGAGCAGGGCTGGTCGCTGGCCCGGTGCGCGGCGCTGGGCAACCAGGTTGGCGCCCTCAAGATCGCCAGCCGCGGGCCGCAGAACTACACGCTGGACGGCCTGAAGACCGCCGCATAACCCTCCAGGCTGCGCGCGAGACGCACGCGCCATGGCCTTGCGAAGCGGCTGCGCCGCCGGAGCTGCCGCGGCGCGCACAACGCGCCTGGCGCCAGGCCTATCCCCGTGCGTGGGTGACGCCGCCGTCGACCACCAGCGTCTCGCCCACCACGTAGTCCCCGGCGCGGGAGGCGAGGTAGATGGCCGCCCCCGCCATGTCTTCCTCGCGTCCGATGCGCTTCATCGGGATGCGCTGGGCCACGGCGTCGCCATGGTCGCGTGCCGCCTTGTTCATGTCGGAGGCGAAGGCGCCGGGCGCGATGGCGCTGACGACGATCTGGTCCTCGGCCAGCCGCAGCGCCATGCGCCTGGTCAGATGGATGAGGCCGGCCTTGCTGGCCGCGTACGAATAGGTCTCCAGCGGGTTCACCGACACCCCGTCGATCGAGGCGATGTTGATCACCTTGGCCGGCCGCTCGGCGCTGGCCGCCAGCTTCAGGTGTCCGTGCAGCGCCTGCGTCAGGAAGAAGGGTGTCTTGGCATTGAGGTTCATCACCTTGTCCCAGCCGCTCTCCGGAAAGGTGGTGAAGTCCTCGCCCCAGGCCGCGCCTGCGTTGTTGACCAGGATGTCGAGGCGCGGCTCGCGCTGCATGAGCGCCTGGGCCAGCGCCTGGACCCCGGCGACGGTGGAGACGTCCGCGGGCAGCGACACGCAGGGGCCGAGCGCGGACAGCTCGCGCGCCGTCGCCTCGCAGGCGGCCGCCTTGCGCGCGGTGATGTAGACCCGCGCGCCCTGGCGCAGGAAGCCGGTGGCGATCATGCGTCCGATGCCGCGCGAGCCGCCGGTGACCAGGGCCACGCGGCCGTGCAGCGAGAAGAGGTCGTCGAAGCCGCTCATGGGTTGTCTCCTTGTGCTGGCAGGGTACGCCCGGGCAGCCCCGCATCCAATCACCTGCATGACAGGCGCTTGCACGCGCGGTGGCCGGGTGAGGCTGCCCGGCCCGCGCGCGTCAGCCGCGTGCCTGCCGCCGCTCTCGCCAGGCCAGGATCTCGCCGACGATGCCCTTGCGGAAGGCCAGCACGCACAGTACGAAGATGGCGCCGATGATCACCGTCACCCATTCGCCGACCTTGTCGGCCAGCATGTTCTGCAGCGAGATCACCACGCCGGCGCCCAGCACCGGGCCGAAGAAGGTGCCCACGCCGCCCAGCAGGCTCATGAGGATCACCTCGCCCGACATCGACCAGTGCACGTCGGTGAGCGTGGCGAACTTCATCACCAGGGTCTTGAGGGAGCCGGCGAGGCCGGACAGCGCCGCCGACAGCACGAAGGCCAGCAGCTTGTAGCGGTTGACCTCGTAGCCCAGGGAGATGGCGCGCGGCTCGTTCTCGCGGATCATCTTCAGCACCTGGCCGAAGGGCGAGTTGACGATGCGCATGATGCCCAGGAAGCAGGCCACGAAGATCGCCAGCACCACGTAGTACATCACGCGTTCGTCGACCAGCGGGATCAGGCCGAACAGCTTGCCGCGCTGCACGCCCTGCAGGCCGTCCTCGCCGCCGGTGAACGGCGCCTGCAGGCACAGGAAGAACACCATCTGCGACAGCGCCAGCGTGATCATCGCGAAGTAGATGCCCTGGCGGCGGATGGCGATCATGCCGAATGCAAGGCCCAGCAGCGCCGCCACGGCGGTGCCGGCCAGCAGGCCCAGCTCCGGCGTCCACTGCAGGACCTTCACCACGTGGCCGGTGACATAGGCGGCGAAGCCGAAGAAGGCGGCGTGGCCGAACGACAGCAGCCCGGTGAACCCCAGCAGCAGGTTGAAGGCGCAGGCGAACAGCGCGAAGCACAGCAGCTTCATCACGAAGACCGGGTACAGCCCGATCATCGGCGCGACGAGCGCCAGCCCCAGCAGCGCCAGATAGACGATGCCGGTGGCCTTGCCCGCGCCCTTGCGGATGCCGGCCGCGTCGACCGGCGCGGCCTCGGGGGCGATGGCGGGAATTTCGCCCGCGGTCGAGGTGGAGGTGGTGGACGACACTTCAGGCCTCCTTGCCGAACAGGCCGGCGGGTCGCAGCATCAGCACGATCGCCATGATCACGAACACGACCACGTTGGATGCCTCGGGATAGAACACGCGGGTGAAGCCCTCGACCACGCCGAGGCCGAGGCCGGTGACGACGGAGCCGAGGATGGAGCCCATGCCGCCGATCACCACCACCGCGAAGACGACGATGATCAGGTTCGAACCCATGAGCGGGGTCACCTGGATGATGGGCGCGGCCAGCACGCCGGCCAGTCCGGCCAGCGCGGCGCCGGCGCCGTAGGTGAGGGTGACCATCAGCGGCACGTTGACGCCGAAGGCCTGCACCAGCTTGGAATTCTCGGTGCCGGCGCGCAGGTAGGCGCCGAGCCGGGTGCGTTCGATCAGGTACCAGGTGGCCAGGCAGACCACGACCGAGGCCACGACCACCCAGCCCCGGTAGTTCGGCATGATCATGAAGCCGAGGTTGGTGGCGCCCTGCAGCAGGTCGGGCACGGGGTACGACTGGCCCGACACGCCGTACTGGCGGCGGAACACGCCTTCCAGGATCAGCGCGAGGCCGAAGGTGAGCAGCAGCCCGTACAAGGGATCCAGCCCGTACAGCCGCTTGAGGAACAGGCGTTCGATCACCACGCCCAGCACGCCGACGATCAGTGGCGCCAGCAGCAGCGCGAACCAGTAGTTCACGCCCCAGGTGTCCAGCATGATCCAGGCGGCGAACGCCCCGACCATGTAGAGCGCCCCGTGGGCGAAGTTGACGATGTCCAGCAGGCCGAAGATGACCGCCAGACCGAGGCTGAGCATGGCGTAGAACGCGCCGTTGACCAGGCCCAGCATCAGCTGGCCGAGGAAGGCCTGGTGGGGGATGCCGAAGATTTCCATGCGGGGCGGGGGCTAGGGGCTAGGGGCTAGGGACTAGGGACTAGGGACTAGGGACTAGGG
>JAEZKX010000224.1 GCA_023436025.1 Pseudomonadota bacterium
CGGCGTGGTTTGGCAGGGCCAGGAGCTCACGCAGGGGCATTCCGGGGAAGGGGACGCGAAGGCGCTGGTCGTGGCCGCGCGTCCGCCGACCGGCGCGCCGTCAGCCGCCACCGTTCAACCCCCCGACGCGGCCCGCGCCGGCATCCGCGCGCTGGGCGCCGACGCATCCTGGTCGCAGGCGCGCGTCAGTGGGGGCGGACGCTCCGTCGTGGTTTCGCGCGCCGCCGCCGGCACCCTGGCTGCGCTGGTCGGGCAGCTGCTGGTGCTGCCGTCGGAGCGGCGCATGGATGGCGACCCGGTGAGGCTGCGGGTGGACCTGCTGGACGGCGGCACGACCGCCGTGGTGCTGGAGTTCGATGGCGAGCACTGGCATTGGCGCCGGCCGGCGCGCGACCCGGCGCGCGCGCGCGTGCTGAATGCGAGCCCGGCGCTGAGCGCGGCGATGCGCAGCGAGGTGGAGCGCTTGTTGGGGCGGTAAGGCCGGCGGGGCGCCTGGCCCCGACCCAGCCGCTACATGTGCCTGAACTGCGCCTTGCGCTTGTTGACGAAGGCGTCCATGCCTTCCTTCTGGTCGCTGGTGGCGAACAGGGCGTGGAACATCCGGCGCTCGAACATCACGCCGTCGCTCAGGTTGCCTTCGAAGGCGCGGTTGACCGATTCCTTGGCGGCCAGCACCGCGATCTGCGAGTACTCGCAGATCATCAGCGCAGCGGCCAGGGCCTCGTCCATCATCTTGTCCAGCGGCACGACGCGGCTGACCAGCCCGGCGCGCTCGGCTTCGGCCGCGTCCATCATGCGGCCGGTCAGCACCAGGTCCATGGCCTTGGCCTTGCCCACCGCGCGCGGCAGGCGCTGCGTGCCGCCGGCGCCGGGGATGATGCCCAGCTTGATCTCGGGCTGGCCGAACTTCGCGTTGTCGGCGGCGATGATGAAGTCGCACATCATGGCCAGCTCGCAGCCGCCGCCCAGGGCGAAGCCGCTGACCGCGGCGATCACCGGCTTGCGCACCGAGCGGATCGCCTCCCAGTTGCGGGTGATGAAGTCCTGCTTGTAGACGTCGGCGAAGCTGTAGCTGGCCATCTTGCCGATGTCCGCGCCCGCGGCGAAGGCCTTTTCGCTGCCGGTCACGATCATCGCGCCGATGGCCGGGTCGGCGTCGAAGGCCTTGAGTGCCGCGCCCAGCTCGTCCATGAGCTCGTTGCTCAAGGCATTGAGCTGCTTGGGGCGGTTGAGCGTGACCACGCCCACCTTGCCGCCTTCGGTGCGCACTTCGATATTTTCGTAGCCCATGGCATCTCCTTTGCGATGCCACTATATTCGACGCCAGGAGACAACATGGCCGAAGAAACCGTCCTCTACGAAAGGCGCGGCGCGGTGGCGCTCGTCACCCTCAACCGCCCGCAGGCCCTCAACAGTTTCACCGCTGCGATGCACGAGGCGCTGCGCGCCGCCTGCGACCGCATCGGCGCCGACCCGTCGGTGCGGGCGCTGGTCATCACCGGCGCCGGCCGCGGCTTCTGCGCGGGGGCCGACCTCGCCGAGTTCGACGTGCGGCCCGGCCCCGGCCAGGTGGAGCGCGCCGACCCCGGTCCCATCATCGAGAAGCTGTTCAATCCCACGGTGCGCAAGCTGATGCAGTTGCGCGTGCCGACGGTGGCCGCGGTCAATGGCGTGGCAGCCGGCGCCGGCGCCTCGCTGGCGATGACCTGCGACTTGGCGGTGGCCGCGCCCGGCGCATCGTTCATCCAGGCCTTCAGCAGGATCGGCCTGGTGCCCGATGCCGGCGGCTCCTGGTTCCTGGTCAAGAAGCTTGGCCTGGCGCGCGCCATGGGCTGCGCGATGCTGGGCGACAAGGTCAGCGCCCGCGATGCCAAGGAGTGGGGAATGATCTGGGACGTCGCCCCCGAGGGCCAGGACTGCGTCGCGGTGGCGCTGCAGCTGGCCGAGCGCCTGGCCGCGCTGCCGACCAAGGCGCTGGTCGAGACGCGCCACCTGCTACGCGCCGCCGCCAGCAACGAGCTCGATGCGCAGCTCGACCTCGAACGCGCAACGCAGTCGGCGCTGGGCAAGACGCACGACTACCTCGAAGGCGTCACGGCCTTCCTGGAAAAGCGGCCGGCGCAGTTCAAGGGGGAATGATGGTCCCCCACGCGCCGCACCCCGGACTGTTGTTGCTCTCCACCGCACCTGCAGCCTCCGCCGGGCGGCTGCGTGGCCGCTGACATGGCCGACCCCCGCGACCTGGCCGCGCGCGTCGGCGCGGCGATGTACGCCAACGACGCCGCCGTGCGCGAGTTCATGCAGATCGAGCTGGTGTCGGTGGCCCCCGGGCGCGCCCGCCTGCGCATGGTGGTGCGCGAGGCCATGCTCAATGGCCACAAGATCTGCCACGGCGGCCTGATCTTCACGCTGGCCGACTCCACCTTCGCCTACGCCTGCAACAGCCGCAACCAGGTGACGGTGGCGGCGGGCGCCAGCATCGAATTCCTCAAGCCGGCGCACCTGGGCGACGTGCTCACCTGCGACGCCGAGGAGCAGGTGCTGCAGGGCCGCCACGGCATCTACGACATGAAGGTGTGCAACCAGCGCGGCGAAGTGGTCGCCGTGTTCCGCGGCAAGAGCGCGGCGATCCAGGGGACGGTGATCCCGCAGGAGCAGGCATGAAGGCATTTCCGCTGGAGCCGATCGAGAAGGCCTCGGTCGACGAGCTGCGCGCGCTGCAACTCAAGCGGCTCAAGGGCACGCTGGCGCACGCCTACCGCAATGCGCCTGCCTACCGCCGCAAGTTCGATGCGGCCGGCGTCCATCCCGACGACCTGCGCAGCCTGGCCGACCTGCGCAAGTTCCCCTTCACCAGCAAGGCCGACCTGCGCGAGGGCTATCCCTTCGGCATGTTCGCCGTGCCGCGCGAGCAGTGCGTGCGCCTGCACGCCTCCAGCGGCACCACCGGCCAGCCGACGGTGGTGGGCTACACGAAGAACGACATCGCCACCTGGTCGCACGTGATGGCCCGCAGCATCCGCGCGGCCGGCGCCCGGCCCGGCGACCTGGTGCACGTGAGCTACGGTTACGGCCTGTTCACCGGCGGCCTGGGCGCGCACTACGGCGCCGAACACCTGGGCCTGACGGTCGTGCCCTTCGGCGGCGGCCAGACCGAGCGCCAGGTGCAGCTGATCACCGACTTCCGGCCCAACATCATCATGGTGACGCCCAGCTACATGCTGGCCATCGCCGACGAGTTCGAGCGCCAGGGGCGCGATCCGCGCGAATGCAGCTTGCGCCTGGGCATCTTCGGCGCCGAGCCCTGGACCAACGACATGCGCGCCAAGCTGGAGCAGCGCCTGGCGCTCGACGCGGTGGACATCTACGGCCTGTCGGAAGTGATGGGACCGGGCGTCGCCAACGAGTGCGTCGAAACCAAGGACGGACCGACGATCTGGGAGGACCATTTCTATCCCGAGGTGGTCGATCCGGAAACCGGCGAGCCGGTGGCCGACGGCGAACTCGGCGAGCTGGTGTTCACCAGCCTCACCAAGGAGGCCCTGCCCATCGTGCGCTACCGCACGCGCGACCTGACCCGCCTGCTGCCCGGCACGGCGCGCACCATGCGGCGCATGGAGAAAGTCACCGGCCGCAGCGACGACATGATGATCGTGCGCGGGGTCAATGTGTTTCCCACGCAGATCGAGGAGCTGATCCTCAAGCAGGCGGCGCTGGCGCCGCACTACCAGTGCATCCTCACGCGCGAAGGCCCGCTCGACTGCCTGACGGTGGCAGTGGAGGCCGGCGCCGGCCTGGCGCCGGAAGGCAGCGAAGCCCGCGCCGCCGCCGAACGCCTGGCCCGCGAGATCAAGGCCTACATCGGCACCAGCGCGAAGATCGACCTGCGCCCGCCCGGCGGCATCGAGCGCAGCATGGGCAAGGCCAGGCGCGTGGTGGACCAGCGGGCGTTGTAGAGCCGGCCCGAACAACCGGACAGCCGGACGCAGAGGTCGCAAAAGATACGCAGAAGTCGCAAAAGAACATCCATGAAAAATTTGGCTGTCCTTTTGCGACTTTCGCGGAACCTTTGCGACTTTTGCGTCCTTGACCCCGTGGTGTCCCGCTACTGCTCGATCTGCTCGACGACCAGGTCCAGGTAGTCCTCCGCGCCCATCATCACCTTGATGCGCACCGGCAGGTACTGCAGGCTGGGGGCGAACCACATCTCGGCGGTGATGTTGCCGCGCGGGTTGGCGATGGGGCGCGGCTTGAGGTGGAAGGCTTCCACGTCGCCCATCGTGGGTGTCTGCAGGACCACGCGGTCCACGATGTCGTAGGTCCACTGGTCCACCGCGCCGGGGCGGGCCAGCCAGAAAGTGACGGTGCGGCCCACCTCCAGCCGCTCGCGGCCGGTGGCGAAGCGGTGGGCGAGTTCGACGAACTGGCTGGCCGTGTCCTGCAGGCCGGGCGGGCGCGGCGCCGTCTTGCCGCGTTCCAGGGACAAGGTGTGGTCGCCGAACTGCGCCGCCCGGCGCTTGCCGGGGCGGTATTCCTCGTAGGCGCGTGGCAGCAGGCCCGCGGCCGTCACCTCGCCCTGGCTGGTGAGGGTCTGGCTGACGGCCGTGCGGCCCAGCACCTTGACCGCGGCGTCGAGCCGCACCTGGTAGCGGTCGCCTTGCCGCTGCCAGTTGACGCGGGCGTCACCGAACAGCGGACCACCGCGGTACTGGCCGCTCAACTGGTAGCTCAGGCGGGTGTCGCCGGGCCAGGTCGCCAGTTCGGCGTCGGATGCGGACGCCGCCGCCGGCGATGG
>JAEZKX010000245.1 GCA_023436025.1 Pseudomonadota bacterium
CTGGGGGGGGCGGCGGGGCGGCCCCGCGACCTGGTCAAGGCCGACGAGATCGCCGCTGACGACGACCCGGCCCAGGGCTACCTGGTGGTGCCGGCGGTGCTGGTGCGGCTGATCCTGCCGGTGGCGCTGGTGGTGGCGGTGCACCTGTTCATGCGCGGCCACAACCTGCCGGGCGGCGGCTTCGTCGCCGGGCTCACCGCCGCCATCGCCTTCATCGCGCAGTACATGGTGGGCGGCACGCAGTGGGTGGAGAGCCGCTTCCACCTGCGGCCGCCGCGCTGGATCGCCGCCGGCCTGCTGCTGGCGCTGTTCACGGGCCTTGGCGCGCTGGCCTTTGGCTACCCGTTCCTGACCACGCACACGGCGCATGTCAAGCTGCCGGTGTTCGGCGAGCTGCACCTGCCCAGTGCCTTCGTCTTCGACCTGGGCGTGTTCTGCGTGGTGCTGGGCTCCACGCTGCTGATGCTGACGGCGCTGGCCCACCTGTCGCTGCGGGCGCGCCGCCGTCCTGGAGGGAGGCGCTGATGGAAGCCGTGATCGCCATCGCCATCGGCGTGCTGACCGCCGCCGGCATCTGGCTGGTGCTGCGCCCGCGCACCTACCAGGTGCTGATCGGCCTGTCGCTGCTGTCGTACGCCACCAACTTGTTCATCTTCAGCGTCGGCAGCCTGGCCATCGGCAAGGAGCCGATCGTGCGGCCGGGCGTGCTGGGCGACCTGCAGAACTACACCGATCCGACGCCGCAGTCGCTGGTGCTGACCGCCATCGTGATCGGCTTCGCCACCACGGCCCTGTTCCTGGTGGTGCTGTTGGCGCTGCGCGGGTTGACCGACAGCGACCACGTCGACGGAGAGGAAGAGAAGCTGTGAGGCCGCGCGCATGACCCTGATGGACCACCTGCTCGCCGCCCCGGTGCTGCTGCCGCTGTTCACGGCGGCGCTGCTGATTGGCATCGGCGACCGCTGGCGCCGTGCCAAGGCGGGGCTGAACCTGCTGTCGATGCTGGCCAGCCTGGCGCTGGCCATCGCGCTGCTGCTGCGCGCCGCGCGCCAGGAGGGCGTGGCGGCCTACCTGCCCGGCAACTGGGCGGCGCCCTATGGCATCGCCCTGGCGCTGGATCCGCTGGCGGCGCTGATGCTGGTGCTGGCGGCCTGCACCGGCCTGGCGGCGCTGCTGTTCGCGCTGGCCCGCTGGCACCGCGCCAGCGTGCACTTCCACCCGCTGCTGCAGATCCAGCTGATGGGGCTCAACGGCGCCTTCCTGACGGCGGACCTGTTCAACCTGTTCGTCTTCTTCGAGGTGCTGCTGGCGGCGTCCTATGGCCTGCTGCTGCACGGCGGCGGCACCAGCCGCGTGCGCCCCGGCCTGCACTACATCGCCGTCAACCTGATGGCGTCCTTCCTGTTCCTGATCGGGGTCGCCCTGATCTACGGCGTGACCGGCACGCTGAACATGGCGGACATCGCGCAGAAGCTGCCCTACGTGCCGCCGGGCGACCGCGGGCTGCTGCACGCGGCGGCCGCGCTGCTGGCCGTGGCCTTCCTGGCCAAAGCCGCCTTCTGGCCGCTCAACTTCTGGCTGCCGCGCGCCTACGCCGGCGCCAGTGCGCCGTCCGCCGCCATGTTCGCCATCCTCACCAAGGTGGGCGTCTATTCGGTGCTGCGGCTGTGGACGCTCTGCTTCCCGGCCGGCGCCGGCGCCTCGGCCCTGTTCGGCAGCCCGGTGCTGGTGTGGGGCGGACTGGCCACCATGGCCTTCGGCGCGGTGGGCATGCTGGCCACGCACCACGTCGGGCGGCTGGGCGGCTTCGCGGTGATCACCTCCAGTGGGACGGTGCTGGCCGCGATCGGCCTGGACCAGCCGGCGCTGACGGCCGCCAGCCTGTTCTACATGGCCAGCTCCACCCTGGCCCTGGCGGCGCTGTTCCTGCTGGCCGAGCTGGTGGAGCGCTCGCGCCAGCTCGAGGTCGACCCGCCGTCGCCCGACGACCTGCAGTCGCAGCTGCCCGTGTTCGGTGAACGCCTGCCGCAGGACACCAACCTGGACGACCAGCGCAACCCGCTGGTGGGGCGCGCCATTCCGGTGGCCCTGGCGGTGCTCGGCGTGGCTTTCCTGCTGTGCACGCTGGTGATTGCCGGACTGCCGCCGCTGTCCGGCTTCGTCGGCAAGGTCGCCATGCTGCAGGCCCTGCTGCAGGCGCACGAAACCATGGCGCGGCCGGCCGCCGCGTGGGCCCTGTTCGCGCTGCTGATCATCTCGGGCCTGGCCGCGTCCATCGCGCTGGTGCGCGCCTTCATCGTGCAGTTCTGGGCGCTGCAGGACCGCGAGGCGCCGCACCTGCGGGTGGTGGAGGTGCTGCCGGTGGTGCTGCTGGTGGGCTCCTGCGCCATGCTGGCCGCGCGCGGCGACGCCGCGCTCGGCTTCACGCGCGAGGCCGCCGACGCACTGCATGCGCCGCAGCGCTACATCGACGCCATCATGCGGGCGCGGCCGGTGCCTTCGCCCACGGAGGACCTGCGGTGATGAAGCGCCTGCTGCCTTCCCCCTTGCTGTCGGCTTCGCTGTGGGCCCTGTGGCTGCTGCTGAACGACTCGATCGCGTCCGCGCAGGTGGTGTTCGGGCTGTTCCTGGCGGTGGTCGTGCCCCTGTGGATCGGCCCCCTGAAGCCGCCGGGGCCGCGCCTGCACCACCCCGTGCTGCTCACCCGCCTGATCTTCCGGGTGGGTGGCGACGTGGTGGTGTCGGCGCTGGACGTCGCCCACGGCGTGCTGCGCTCGTCCAAACGTCCGCCGGTCGGCACCTTCGTGGCCGTGCCGCTGGAGCTGGACGACCCGCATGCGCTGGCCGCCCTGGCGGTGATCACCGCGGTGATTCCCGGCACGGTCTGGTCGGAGCTGTCGGCCGACCGCCGCACGCTGCTGCTGCACGTGTTCGACCTCGACGACGAGGCCGCCTTCATCGAGCGCTTCACCACGCGCTACGTACAACCCCTGAGGGAGATCTTCGGATGACGCTGCTTTCCCTGGCCGTGCAGGCCACGCTGCTGCTCTACGCCCTGGCCATCGTGCTGGCCCTGGCCCGGCTGTTCCGCGGACCGCGGGCACAGGACCGGGTGGTCGCCATCGACTTCATCTTCGGCGTCGGCATGCTCATCATGCTGGCGCTGGCCATCCGCTACGACAGCAGCATGTACTTCGAGCCCGCGCTGCTGATGGCGCTGTTCGGCTTCGTCGGCTCGGCGGCGCTGGCCAAGTTCCTGTTGCGCGGCGAGGTGATCGAATGATCATTGAAGCCCTGGTGGCGCTGCTGCTGATCCTCAGCGGCCTGCTGGCGCTGGTGGCCGCGCTGGGCCTGTGGCGCCTGCCTGATTTCTTCCTGCGCATGCACGCGCCGGCGCTGGTCTACACGCTGGGGAGTTGGGCGGTGACGCTGGCTTCCATCCTGCACTTCACCAATGGCGCCACCCGCCTGCAACTGCACGTGTGGGTGATCATCATCCTGCTGTCGGTGGTGGTGCCCGTCACCACCGTGCTGCTGGCGCGCGCCGCGCTGTTCCGCGAGCGCCAGGGCGGCGGCGACGTGCCGCCCTCGCTGCGCGAACAGGCGGGCGACGAGCAGCCCTAGCGAGGCCGCGGGGCGCGGACGCCCCGCGCAGCCTGTCAGGCCGGCAAGGGCTGGGGCTGGGTCGGGTCCCGCCGCGGCTCGCCTTCAGGCTGCCCTTCTTCCTGCGCCGGATCGTTCAGGCGCACCTGCGGCAGGCAGTGCGGATACTCGCGCGCCAGGAAGGCCAGCACGCCCTCGCGCATCTTGCAGCGCAGCTCGAAGGCCTTGCCGGAATTGGAAGCCGACACCAGGATGCGGACCTGCATGGTGCGCTCGGTGACGTCGGTCACCTGCACCGCGAAGGCGCGCCCGTCCCATTCGGGAGCCGCTTCGACCAGGCGCTTGGCTTCGGCACGGATCGCCTCCACGGGGGTGCTGTAGTCGACGTAGACGAAGGCCGTGCCCAGGATGTTGGCGCCCGTGCGCGTCCAGTTCTCGAAGGGGTTCTCGATGAACCACTGCAGCGGGATGATGAGGCGGCGCTCGTCCCAGATCCGCAGCACCACGTAGGTGCCGGTGATCTCCTCGACGCGGCCCCACTCGCCCTTGACGATCAGCACGTCGTCCAGCCGGATCGGCTGCGCCAGCGCCAGCTGCAGGCCGGCGATGAGGTTGCTGAACACCGGGCGTGCCGCCAGGCCGCCGACGATACCCAGCACGCCGGCCGATGCCAGCAGGCTGGCGCCGACCTGGCGCGCGCCGGGGAAGGTCATGAGGGCCATGGCGATGCCGGCGATCAGCACCAGCACCTGGGCGCTGCGCGACAGCACGCGGGTCTGCGTCTGGATGCGGCGCGCATGCAGGTTGTCCTCGCCGTCCGCCGGGTTGCGCGCGATCAGTCCGTCGCCGATGCCGCCGATCAGCCCCATGACCAGGAAGGTGAGCGCGGCGATCAGCAGCAGCCCGTTGGCGTGCCGCACCAGCGTGATCAGCTCCAGGGTGTCCGGCGCGGCCTGCCAGACCACCTGCATCGCGAACAGCGGCGCCGCCACGCCGGCGGCGCGCTGCGTGCGCTCGAGCATGGCGCTCAGGATGATGGCGCGGTCCTGGCTCACGATGCGGCGCAGCACGGCGCGGGCGGCGGCGTGCAGGACGATGGCCGCGGCTGCGGCGACGCATGCGCCCAGCAGCGTTGCCACCCAGGGGTGTCCGAACATGTCTGTCATCGATACGTCAGGAGGCAGGAGGTTGTTCTTCGATGTCGGTGCCCGGCTTCATGCCGGGATCCACCAGCGTGGGGGTGTTCTGGCGCAGTTCGGCCTTCTCGCCGGCGCTGGCGAACTTGCTGTACTTCTGCAGGATGTTGACCAGCTGGCCGTAGATCCGCGGGTTGCCGGCGACGCATTCGCGCTGCTCCAGGAAGTCGGCCTCGCCGGTGAAGTTGCCCACCAGGCCGCCGGCCTCGGTGACCAGCAGCGAGCCCGCGGCCACGTCCCAGGGCGACAGGCCGGTCTCGAAGAAGCCCTCGGTGTAGCCGGCGGCCACGTAGGCGAGGTCGAGCGCCGCGGCGCCGGGGCGGCGCAGGCCGGCCGTGCGCTTCATGACGTCGGACATCATGCGCAGGTAGATGTTGAAGTTGTCGCCCGGGCGGAACGGGAATCCGGTGGAAACCAGCGCCTCCTTCATCTGCGTGCGCTTGCTCACGCGGATGCGGCGGTCGTTGAGGTAGGCGCCGCGGCCGCGCGTGGCGGTGAACAGGTCGTTGCGGGTGGGGTCGTAGATCACGGCCTGCTCGGTGCGGCCCCTCACCAGCAGCGCGATGCTGACGCAGTAGACCGGGAAGCCGTGGATGAAGTTGGTGGTGCCGTCCAGGGGGTCGATCAGCCAGACGTGATCGGCATCGGCCCTGCCATGCTCGCGCCCGGATTCCTCGGCCCAGATGCCGTGGTCGGGGTAGGCGGTCAGGAGCGTCTCGATGATGGCGCGCTCGCTGGCGTGGTCGACCTCGGTGACGAAATCGTTGGTCTGCTTCTGCGAGATGCGCACCGCCTCGACGTCGAGCGCGGCCCGGTTGATGATGGCGCCGGCGGCGCGTGCGGCCTTGACGGCCACGTTGAGCATGGGGTGCTGGTTGGACGACATGAGTTGTGCGAAGAGCGGCGCCCGGAACCGGGCGGGACGCAAGCCGTCGATGCGGATGCGTGGAAGTTAGCCCGATTTTAACGGCCCGGCTGTCGGTGCGCATCCCCGCCGGGCCATGGGCATGCCTCCTACGTCTTTTCGCGTACCGTGACAATACGTGCCATGCGCACGCGTTTCATCCTGATCGAACCCAGCCATGCCGGCAACGTGGGCGCCGCCGCGCGAGCCATCAAGGTCATGGGTTTCGACGACCTGGTCCTGGTGCGCCCGCGCTGGGACGACGTGCTCACGCGCGAGGAGACCATCGAGCGCGCCAGCGGCGCGGTCGACGTGCTGCAAGCGGCGCGCGCGGTGGCCACGCTCGACGAGGCGCTCGACGGCATCACGCACCTGTGCGCCACCGTCATGACGGCGCGTGACTTCGGCCCGCCGACGCGCGCGCCGCGCGCGCACCTGGCGCAGGTCGCGGCCGAGGGCCAGGCGGTCGGCTTCCTGTTCGGATCCGAGCGCTACGGCATGCGCAACGAGGACGTCTACCGTTGCCACGTGGCCTTGCAGATCCCCACCAACCCGGGCTACGGTTCGCTGAACCTCGCGTCGGCGCTGCAGGTGATCGCCTACGAGTGGCGCATGGCGCTGGGCGGCTTCGGCGCCGCCCCGGCCCCCGCACCCACAGCCGCGGACGCGCAGGCGGTGGGCGGCATGCTCGCGCACTGGGAGCAGGCGCTGGTGGCCATCGGCTTCCTCGACCCCGCCGCGCCCAAGAAGCTGATGCCGCGCCTGAACCAGTTGTTCAACCGCGCGCAGCCCACACCTGAGGAAATCCACATCCTGCGTGGTGTCGCCAAGGCCATGGCCGAAGCAGGCCGAAGGACAAAGCCTTAGACTGGCGCGGCATAAGCTCACACTCCATGTTCCGTCGCCTGCGTTCCGACATCCAGTGCATCCTCGACCGCGATCCTGCCGCGCGCAGCCGCTGGGAGGTGCTGACGCTCTATCCGGGGCTGCACGCCATCGTGCTGCACCGCCTGGCCCACGCGCTGTGGAAGCGCAGGCTGCGCTGGCTGGGACGCTGCGTGTCGCAGTTCTCGCGCTGGATGACCGGCATCGAGATCCATCCCGGCGCCGTCATCGGCGACAAGGTATTCATCGACCACGGCATGGGCGTGGTGATCGGCGAGACGGCCGAAGTGGGCGACGGCTGCACCATCTACCAGGGCGTGACCCTGGGCGGCACCTCGCTGTACAAGGGCACCAAGCGCCACCCGACGCTGGGCAGGAACGTGGTGGTGAGCGCCGGCGCCAAGGTGCTGGGCGGCTTCACCGTCGGCGACGACGCCAAGGTGGGCAGCAACGCGGTCGTGATCAAGCCGGTGCCCGCGGGCGCGACGGCGGTGGGCATTCCCGCGCGCATCATCCAGGCCGAGGACACGGCGCGGCGCGAGGAGGCCGCGGCCAAGATGGGCTTCTCGGCCTACGGCATCACCGCCAACGACGATCCCCTGTCGCAGGCGATGAAGGGCCTGATCGACAATGCTTCGGCGCACGACCACCAGATCGCCCTGCTGTGGCAGGCGATCGAGAAGCTCTCGGCGCAGCGCCGCGGCGAGGATTGCGTTCCGCTGGACGCGCAGGTGCGGGAAAACTTCGAGCGCGAGAAGCTGACCCAGCTGGTGGGCAAGTAGCGCGGCCTCCTGGTGTGCCCGGCCGGCGAGCGCACCCTGGCGACCCTTACTTCGTCTGCCGCAGCGCCGACTTCGGCCGGAAGGCCTTGCAGACCTCGTCGTTGGTCTCGAGATAGGGGCCGCCGATCAGGTCGATGCAGTAGGGCACCGCCGCGAAGATCCCCTGCGCCACGGTGCGGCCGTCTTCCTTCAGGCCTTCCAGCGTCTCCTGGATCGCCTTGGGCTGCCCGGGCAGGTTGATGATCAGCGACTGGCCGCGGATCACCGCCACCTGCCGCGACAAGATGGCCGTCGGCACGAAGCGCAGCGACACCTGCCGCATCTGCTCGCCGAAGCCAGGCATCTCCTTGTCGGCCACCGCCAGCGTCGCCTCCGGCGTGACGTCGCGCGGCGCCGGGCCGGTGCCGCCGGTGGTCAGCACCAGGCTGCAGCCCGCGTCCACCAGCTCGACCAGGGTCGCGCTGATCCTGTCCTTCTCGTCGGGAATCAGCCGCTCCTCGAAGGCCAGCGGGTTCTTCAGCGCCCGTCCCAGCCACTCCTTGAGCGCGGGCAGGCCTTTGTCCTCGTACACGCCCGTGGAGGCGCGGTCGCTGATCGACACGATGCCGATCTTCGCGGCGTCACTCATCCTGCTTCTCCTGGTCCATCTGTTCCCGCACGAGCTGGAAGATCTCGCGAAAGGCCCGGTTGCGCCGCGGCGCCTGGCCCCTGGACACCTCGTCGGGCGTCGGCGCCGCGTCCTTGCGGGCCTGCCGGATCAGCGCGCGCAGCTGCTGCGCGTCGGTGGAAGGATGCGCTTCCAGCCATTCCTGCAGCGCGGCGTCGCGCGCGATGAGGTCGTCGCGCCAGCGTTCGGCCGCATGCAGCGCCAGCGTCTGCTGCGCCGAGCCGCTGCGTTGTTCCTCCAGCGCGTCACGCGCGGCCTGCAGCGTTTCCGGCTCCAGCCCGCGCATCAGCTTGCCGACGTATTGCGACTGGCGCCGCCGTCCCTCGAAATTGCTGATGCGGCGCAGTTCGTCCAGCGCCGCCAGCAGTGCTTCGGGCAGGGCCAGCCGCTCCATCAGGTCGGCCCGCAGCGTGAGCAGGGCTTCGCCCAGCTTCTGCAGCTCGGCGCTTTCCTTCTTCAGTTCGGTGCGGCTTGGCTCGCCGCCGCTGCGCTCGGCCTGCAGTTCGAGGTCGAGTTCGCTGCCTTCGGCGACGAAGTGGCCTTTGACGTAGTAGCCTTTTTTTGGTTTGCGGGACATGCGGGAGGGAAGGCGGTGCGGGACGTGCGCGGCCGTCGGCACGACGGCGCGCAAGTATCATAGCCCGCCATGAACAAAGCACCCGCGAAGGCCGACTCCGGCTTTGCCTACAGCCGCGCCGAATTCGAGGAGCTGGTCGATTCCGCCCTGGCCCACGCCAAGAAGCTTGGCGCCACCAACGCGGGCGCCGAGGCGTCCGAAGGCTGCGGCCTCAGCGTGTCCGTGCGCAAAGGCGCGCTGGAGACCGTGGAGCGCAACCGCGACAAGTCGCTGGGCATCACCGTCTACGTCGGCAAGCGCCGCGGCAATGCCAGCACTTCCGATTTCTCCCGCGCCGCCATCGAGCGCACGGTGCAGGCCGCCTACGACATCGCCCGCTTCACCGCGCAGGACCCGGTGGCCGGCCTGCCCGACGCCGAGGACATCGCGCCGGCCAGCGCCCAGCCCGACCTGGACCTGTTCCATCCCTGGGCCATCGACAGCGAACAGGCCGCCGAACTGGCCCTGCGCTGCGAGCAGGCCGCTTTCTCCACCGACGGGCGCATCACCAACAGCGAAGGTGCCGGCGTGTCGGCGCAGCAGAGCCACTTCTTCAGCGCCCACACCCACGGCTTCCGCGGCGGCTACGCGAGCTCGCGCCATTCGATCTCGGTGGCGCCCATCGCCGGCCGCGGCGAGGACATGCAGCGCGACGCCTGGTACAGCTCGATGCGCTCGGCCGACGAACTGGCCAGCCCGGAGGCCGTCGGCCGCTATGCCGCCGAGCGCGCGCTGGCGCGCCTGAAGTCGCGCAAGATCGCCACGCGCGAATGCCCGGTGCTGTTCGAGTCGCCCCTGGCCGCCGGCCTGCTGGGCGGCTATGTGCAGGCCACCAGCGGCGGCTCGCTCTACCGCAAGAGCACCTTCCTGGTCGACTCGCTGGGCAAGCAGGTGTTTCCGTCGCATGTCGACATCGCGGAAGACCCCTTCGTGCCGCGCGGCAAGGGCAGCGCCGCCTTCGACGAGGAGGGCGTGCGCACGCAGGCGCGCAAGGTGGTCGACGGCGGGCGCGTGGAAGGCTACTTCCTCAGCAGCTACTCGGCGCGCAAGCTGGGCATGAAGACCACCGGCAACGCCGGCGGCTCGCACAACCTCACGCTCACCTCTAGCCGGACGCAACCCGGGGACGACCTGGTGGAGATGCTGCGCAAGCTGGGCACCGGCCTGTTCGTCATCGAGCTGATGGGGCAGGGCGTCAACTACGTGACCGGCGACTATTCGCGCGGCGCCAGCGGCTTCTGGGTGGAGAACGGCGAGATCGCCTTCCCGGTGCAGGAGATCACCATCGCCGGCAACCTGAAGGACATGTTCATGGGCATCGAGGCGGTGGGCGCGGACGTCTACAACTACGGCGCCAAGACGGTCGGCTCCGTGCTGGTCAACCGCATGAAGGTGGCGGGCTCCTGATCGCTCCCGCGCTGCCAGCCGCCATCGACGCGGCCATGGTCACGCGGGCGCTGCAACGCGCCGGCGCACTGGCCGGCGGCGCCGAGGTTGCGGCGGTGGAGGTCACCGCGGCCGGCGACCACATGGTGTCGCAAGGCTTCCACCTGCGACTGCACTACGCGGCCGGCGCCCAGGGTCCGCAGCGCCTGTTCCTGAAGGTGCCGGTGGGCGAACGGCCGACGCTGCCCGGCAGCCGCCTGCCCAAGGAGATCGCCTTCTATTCGCAGGTCCCGGCCCTCGCCGGGCCGGCGGGCGTGCCGCGCTGCCTCGAGGCGCACTGGGATGCGGCGACGGGACAGTCCCATCTCCTGCTCGAGGACCTGGCGGAATCCCACTTCACGCCGACCGAATGGCCCGTCGCCCCATCGCTGGCGGCGTGCGAGCGCATGGTGCGCGCGCTGGCGGATCTGCATGCGGGCTGGTGGCAGGACCCGCGGCTGGGCGTGCAGTTGGGCCAGCGGCCGGATGCCGTGGCCATGGCGGAGTGGGGCGCGCGCTTCTCGGCGCAGGTCGATCGCTTCTGCAGCGAAGCCGGCGACTGGCTGTCGGCGGAGCGGCGGGCCTTCCTGAAGCGGTTGGCGGAAGCGGCGCCGTGTGTGTTCGCCTATGCCGATCGCCGGCCGCTCACGCTGGTCCACGGCGACGCGCATGCGTGGAACTGCTTCCTGGCGAAGGATCCCGCCGCCGCGCGCGACCTGTGGTTCGACTGGGATAACTGGCGCCTGGACGTCGGCGCGGCCGACCTGGCGTACTTCATGGCCCTGCAATGGTTCCCGGAGCGGCGGCGGCGTTTCGAGGCGCGGCTGCTCGATGTCTACTGCGAGGCGCTGGCGGCGGGCGGCGTGCCCGCGTATGGCCGCGTGGAACTGCGCGAGGACTACCGGCTGGCGGTGCTGTGGCAGGTGGCGACCCCGGTGAAGCAGTACTGCGGCGGACTGCCGCCCGTGGTGTGGTGGAACGGGCTGGAGCGCATCCTGCTGGCGGTCGAGGACCTGGAGTGCACGGAGTTGCTCTGAGGGCGGTGCGCCCGCCGCATGGGGCGAGCGTGTGATAAGGGCGCGGCGGTGCGCCGGAGCACCACCCGCGGCTCAACCCGCCAGCGCCGCCTTCACCGCCGCCGACACCTGACCCATGTCGGCCTTGCCGGCCAGGCGCTGCTTGACCGCGCCCATGACCTTGCCCATGTCCCCGGGGCCGCTGGCGCCGAGCTCGGCGACGATGGCGTGCACCTCGGCGGCGATCTCCTCGGCCGACAGGCGCGCCGGCAGGTAGGCCTGCAGCACGGCGACTTCGGCCTGCTCCTTGTCGGCCAGGTCCTGGCGGCCGGCCTTCTGGAAAGCGTCGATGCTGTCCTTGCGCTGCTTGAGCAGCTTGTCCACGATGGCGACCACGCCGGCGTCGTCCAGCTCGACCCGTTCGTCGACTTCCTTCTGCTTGATCGCCGCGGTCAACATGCGGATAGCGCCGAGCCGTTCGGCTTCCTTGGCGCGCATGGCGGCCTTCATGTCGTCGGTGATGCGTTGCTTGAGCGTCGCCATGGTGGGTCTTCCTGTGAAATGCAAATGAAAAAGCCCGCGCGGGCGTCCCCGGGCGGGCTCTGGCTGGCCGAAGCCGGGGCTCAGTAGAGCTTCTTCGGCAGCTGCATGCTGCGCACGCGCTTGAAGTGGCGCTTGACGGCTGCCGCCTTCTTGCGCTTGCGCTCGGCGGTGGGCTTCTCGTAGAACTCGCGGGCGCGCAGCTCGGTCAGCAGGCCCAGTTTTTCGATGGTGCGCTTGAAGCGGCGCAGGGCCACGTCGAACGGCTCGTTTTCCTTGACACGGATGGTCGTCATGAATCTCGGGGTTCAATGTGGCGGACGAAGATCGAGGACGTCCGCCGGGGGGTCCCCACCTGAAAGTTCGATCAGGCCGGTGGGGGTTTGCCAGCAAAGCCGCAGATTATAGCCGTTCTCGCGGTTCCTTCAAGCGGGCCGCCCATGCGGGCGCGCAAAGTTCACGGAATTGTGCTGCGCTGCGCCAGTCGTGGCCGGCCTGGCCTGGCGCCGGTCGCCCGCTTTACAGTGCGGCGACTTCCTGCCCAGCCCCGAGCAGGCACAATCGGAGGTCCCCAACCAACGAGACAGGAGGTGCTGCGATGGGCGGGCGCATTCTGATCGTGGACGACAACGCCGATGCCGCGGACACCCTGGCCGACCTGCTGCGGCTGATGGGCTACGAGGTGCGGTGCGCACCCGAGGCCGAGACGGCCATGAAGACGCTGGACGACTACGTGCCGCAGCTCGCGCTGCTGGACATCGGCCTGCCCGGCCAGGACGGCTATGGGCTGGCGCAGCGCATGCGGGCCGATCCGCGCGCGGCGCTGGTCAAGCTGGTGGCGCTCACCGGCTATGGCACCGACAGCGACCGGGCCCGGGCGCTGGGCGCCAGCTTCGACGAGCACCTGGTCAAGCCGGTGGCGGCCGACAAGCTGTTCGCGCTGGTGGAGCAGATGGTGGGCGGCCCGGCCTAGGCGGGATCTTCCGGCCCGCGGCCGTGGACCTTTCGGCCGTCTGCCGGCGCCAGGCTCTCAGGGGCTTGAAGCCGCGGCGCTTGTTGGTAGGATGAGGTCAATGCTGTCTTCCGCCGCGGCCGCCGTCAATCTCGAGAACTGCGACCGCGAACCCATCCACATCCCAGGCCATGTGCAGTCGCACGGCGTGCTGCTGGCCTTCTGTCCGGATGCCGTCGTGCGCTGGGCCAGCAGCAACGCGGCGACGGTCCTGCGGGTGGCGGTGCCGGCGGTGGGCGAGAAGCTCGCCGCCGTGCATTTCGATGGGGATCCGGCGGTCCACCTGGCCATCGGCGCCGAACTCGGCGCCACGCCCGAACCCGGCACGCTGCCGCGCCAGCACGACGTGGTCGCCGGCGGGCGCAACTTCCACCTGCTGCTGCACCATGCCAACGACCTGCTGGTGGCCGAGCTCGAGCCGCGTCCGGCCGACGACAGCGGCGAGGCCGTGTTCGCGCCGCGGGCCCACCGCGGCATCGACCGCCTGCGCCGCGGCCGCACCGTCGACGAACTGCTGCAGTCGGCGGCCGAGGAGGTCCGCCGGCTGACCGGCTTCGACCGCGTGCTGGCCTACCGCTTCCGCCACGACGCCAGCGGCGACATCGTGGCCGAGGACCGCCACGCCGCGCTGGAATCGCTGCTGCACCGGCGCTACCCGGCCAGCGACATCCCGGCCCAGGCGCGCCGCCTCTACGTCGAGAACACCCTGCGCCTCATCGCCGACGTGCGCTCGGCACCGGTGCCGGTGGAAGGCCGGGAGGCCGCGCCCCTGGACATGAGCCACTGCGTGCTGCGCAGCGTGTCGCCGGTGCACATCGAGTACCTGTCGAACATGGGCGTGGGCGCCTCGATGAGCGTGTCCATCGTCATCGGCGGCCAGCTGTGGGGCATGCTGGCCTGCCACCACCTGACGGCGCGCCATGTGCCCTACCACGTGCGCATGGCCTGCGACGTGCTCGCGCAGGTGCTCGCCGCGCGGGTGCAAAGCCTGCTGGCGGACGCGCACCGCGGCCGCGTGGCGGCCGCGGCCAGCCTGCGCAGCCGGCTGGTGCAGCGGCTGGTGGTGTCCGACGACGGCCTGTCGGCGCTGTCGCCCCATGCGGCCGAACTGGCCACCGCCTTCTATGCCGGCGCGGTGGTGCTGGCCGAGGGCGGGCGCATCGCCATCCACGGCTCGGTGGCCGAGCCGGCCGCCCGCGCGCTCGCGCAGTGGCTGCAAAGCGGGGCCGGCCCGGTCGACGGCGGCATGCTGGCGCTGCACACGCGGACCGAGCTGCCGCCCGAGCTGGCCACCGCACTCGGCTCCTGGGTGGGCGTGATGGCCTTGCGGTACGACGAAGTGGCCGCCGCCTGGCTGGTCGTGCTGCGCCAGGAACAGGTGGAGACCATCGCCTGGGGCGGCCGGCCCGAGAAGCACGTGGTGCCGGGGCCGCTGGGGCCGCGCCTCACGCCGCGCGGCTCCTTCGACCTCTGGCGCCAGGAGGTGCGCGGCACGGCCGTGCCCTGGGACGGCACCGACCGCGAGATCGCGCGCCAGCTGCTCGACGAACTCGGACGGGCGGCTGGCGCGCGCCAGGCCGAGCTGCAGCGCGCGCGCAACCAGCTGCTGGCGGTGCTGGGGCACGACCTGCGCAATCCGCTGCAGACCATCGCCATGACACCCCACCTGCTGCAGCGCGGCGCCGACAGCGCCAAGGTGGGCGAGCGCATCCACAACGCCACCTCGCGCATGCAGCGCTTGATCGGCCAGGTGCTGGACATGTCGCGCCTGCAGAGCGGGCTGGGCCTGGGCTTCAACTTCGTGCTGCGCGACCTGGTGCCGCTGGTGGAGAGCCTGGTCGACGAGACCGTCACCGCCTACCCGGGCAGCGTCGTCGAGGCGCGCCTGCCGGCGACCCTGGAAGCCGAGGTCGATCCCGACCGCTTCGGCCAGTTGCTGGTCAACCTGCTGTCGAATGCGCGCCACCATGGCGAGGCCGGCCAGCCGGTGGCGGTGGAGCTGCAGGCCGAAGGGCCCGATGCGGTTCTGACCGTTCGCAACCATGCCGCTCCCATCGCGCCGGAGCTGGCTTCGCAGCTGTTCGCACCCTACAAGCGCAATTCGCTCACCAATCCGCAGAACAAGGGCGGCCTCGGGCTCGGGCTGTACATCGCGCAGCAGATCACGCTGGGCCACGGCGGCGCGCTGACCTACCGCTACGAAGCGCCCTGCGTGGTGTTCATGGCGCGGCTGCCGCGGGCGCGCTAGCGCAGCGCGCGGCCAGCGCCTCGGCGCAGGCATCGGCGCTGGCCCAGGCCCACTGGAAGTTGTAGCCGCCCAGCCACCCGGTCACGTCCACCACCTCGCCGATGAAATACAGGCCCGGCTGCGCGCGCGCCTCCAGGGTCTGCGACGACAGCGCCCGCGTGTCGACGCCGCCGGCCGTGACCTCGGCCTTGCGGTAGCCCTCGCTGCCGGTGGGCACCAGTTCCCAGGACGAGAGCTTCTGCGCCAGCTGCTGCAGCGCCTTGTCGGAGGCCTCGTTGACCGGGCGCTGCCAGGCCGCGTCCTGCTGCACCCAGGCGTCGGCCAGGCGCGCGGGCACCCAGGCCGCCAGCTCGTTGGCGATGCGCTTGCGCGAGCGGGTCTTGGCCTTCAGCAGTTCGTGCGCCAGGTCGATGCCGGGCGCCAGGTCGATGCGCAGCGGCTGCCCTTCGCGCCAGTAACTGGAAATCTGCAGCACCGCCGGGCCGCTCAGGCCGCGGTGGGTGAACAGCAGGTCCTCGTCGAAGGCCATGCGCTCCTTCTTCGTGCCGGTTTCGATGCGCACCGGCAGCGCCAGCCCCGCCAGCCCGGCGAAGGGCGCCCAGGCATCGCCGTCGAAGGTGAGCGGCACCAGCGCGGGCCGCGGCGGCACGAGGGGCAGGCCGAACTGCCGGGCGATGCGGTAACCGAGGTCGGTGGCGCCGATCTTCGGGATCGACAGGCCGCCGGTGGCGACGACGAGGGCCGGCGCGCGGGCTTCGCCGCGGTCCGTCCGCACCAGGTAGCGGCCGTCCACGTGCCGCACCTCCTCCACCTTGCACGGCTGCCAGTGGGTCACGCCGCCGGCGGCGCATTCGGCCAGCAGCATGCGGATGAAGTCCTCGGCCGAGCGGTCGCCGAACAGCTGGCCCTTGTGCTTCTCGTGGAACGGGATGCCGTGCTGCTGCACCAGCGCGATGAAGTCGGCCGGCGTGTAGCGCGCCAGCGCAGAGCGGCAGAACTGCGCGTTGTCGCCCAGGAAGTGCTTGTGCGGCGCGCGCGGGTCGAGGTCGCGGTTGGTGAAGTTGCAGCGGCCGCCGCCGGAGATGCGGATCTTCTCGGCCACCTTGTCCGCATGGTCGACCAGCAGGACCTTGACGCCGCGGCGGCCGGCGGCCCCTGCGCAGAACAGGCCGGCGGCGCCGGCCCCGAGGATGATCGCATCGAAGTCGTGGGACATGGACGGCGATTGTCGCCCGGGGCGGCGGTGCGGGCCGACGCGCGCCCGCGGTGCGGAATCGGCGCGCCCGCCGCGGTGAGGAATCGGCGCGCCCGCCTACTGCATGTAGTTCACCGTGGTGATCGCGCCGCTGCAGTCGCCCGGCGCATAGCTGTAGTCGTAGCTGATGCTGTAGTTGGCACCCGGCGACGCGCCGGATGCGGCGATGTTCTGCAGCTGGTTGTTGCCCGACGAACAGGCATCCGCCGCCACGCCCGTGACGCACACCTTGGTGGCCGGCAGGTTGAACGGGATGGTCTGGCCGGCCGTGGTCACCGTGCCCGAGCCGGTCACCGTGATGCCGCAACTGCCGCCGCCGCCACCGCCGCTGCTGCCGCTGCTGCCGCTGCTGCCGCTGCTGCCGCTGCTGCCGCTGCCGCCGCTGCCACCCGCACCCGTGAAATCGAACGAGATCGTCGTGCCGTTGATGGTGGCATAGGCCGCGGCGAAGGCGGACTGGAAGGCCGACGGGTCCACGTAGGCCTGGAAGCTGGCGAGCGAGCCGCCGTTGGCGATGTACTGCGAGAGCGCGCGCAGCGCCTTGCCGTAGTCGTTGGTGGTGCCCGTCACCGCCGGCGCGGTGGTCACGATGCTGGCGCTGCCCAGCTGGAACTGCGCGGCCACGCTGGTCGCCGCGCTGCCGTACGAGGATGCGCTGACGCCGCCCGCGCCGGCCGCGGCGATGCTGTAGGCCACGGTGGTCAGCGGCGTGACCATGCCGGTGGCGGTGCCGCCGTTGGCCTGCAGTACCACGCGCATCGGCTCGGTAAGCGCAGTCTCGGTCCCGGTGGCTTCGTCGGTGTACCTGCCGCCGGTGGCCTCGAGGATCACGGCGCCTTCGTGGTCGATCTCCAGGCTGTAGCCGCCGGTGCTGTTGGTGGTGGCGCAGCCGATGCGCTCTCCCTTGGCGCCGCTGGACACCTTGTAGGCGCAGACTTCGGCGCCGGCGACCGGGCCCTTGACCACGCTGCCGGACAGGGTGGTCGTCTCGCCCTCGCCATCGCCACTGCCGCCACCGCAGGCGGCGACCAGCAGGGCGGCGCCCAGGGCCGGGGGAAGCAGCAGGAAGGGGAATCGGGAATGCGCATTCATGCTCGGAAAGCTCCTCGGTGTGAAAGGGATGCGGTCGAGCTTAGGGATGGTCCCTAAGCATGTGCACCCCCTGTTCGCAGGGGCTCACGCCAGGGTCGGGGTCCGTGGCCTGGGTGACGCCAGCGTTGCGCGCTCGCGGGAAGGGTTCTCCCTTGGCGGGGGCCAGCGACGCTCCTGGGCCGCGGGCCCGGGCCGTCGCCGGCGGTGGGAATGCGGGCAGTCCTGGTCACGCCCTGGTCGCGCCCGGACCCCCCAGGCCAGGGGGTACGCCTGGCATGGGCCTTGGGGCATCCTGCGCGAGAGGAGGTCGTTCCATGCTCACGTCTTGCTTCGCGCGCGCCGCATTCGCCGCCGCCCTGTTGCCAGCCTTCGCCGCCGCCCAGTCCGATCTGCCGCGGCCGTCGGCCGATGCGCCGTCTGTTTCACCTGCCGCACCTGCCGCACCTGTTGCACCTGCCGCACCTGCCGCACCTGCCGCACCTGCCGCACC
>JAEZKX010000280.1 GCA_023436025.1 Pseudomonadota bacterium
GTGCAGCAGCGCGGCGACGACCGAGGAGTCCACGCCGCCGGACAGGCCCAGGATCACCTCGTCATCGCCGACCTGCGCGCGTACGCGGGCGATCTGGTCGTCAATGATGTTGGCCGCCGTCCACAGCGTAGCGCAGCCGCAGATGTCGACCACGAAACGACGCAGCAGCGCCTGCCCCTGCAGGGTGTGGGTGACTTCCGGATGGAACTGCACGCCATACCAGCGCTTGTCCTCGTTGGACATGGCAGCGACCGGGATGCGGTCGGTGGTGGCGGTGATGGTGAAGCCCGGCGGCGCCTTGGAGACGTGGTCGCCATGGCTCATCCACACGTCCAGGCGCGATTCGCCGGCATGGTCGCTCAGGCCGCGGAACAGCGCATCAGGGGCGATCACGTTGACCTCGGCATGGCCGAACTCGCGCTGGTCGGCCGCTTCGGTAGCGCCACCCAGCTGCGCTGCCAGGGTCTGCATGCCGTAGCAGATGCCCAGGATCGGCAGGCCACTGTCGAACACTTCCTGCGGCGCGGCCGGGGCGCCCGGCAGGGTGGTCGATTCCGGGCCACCGGACAGGATGATGCCCTTGGCACCGAACGCGGCGATCTCGGCGGGGTCGTGGTCCCAGGCCCAGATCTCGCAGTACACGCCGATCTCGCGGATGCGCCGGGCAATCAGCTGCGTGTACTGCGCGCCGAAATCGAGGATGAGGATCTTGTCGTTGTGGATGTTGGTCATGACGGCAATGGCCCGGTACTGCAGGAATGATGGATAAAAAAGAAGGGAAACGCAGGCGTTTCCCTTCTTGGTCCGGCGGGTGGATCAGCCGGCGCGGTAGTTCGGCGGTTCCTTCATGATCTGCACGTCATGGACGTGGCTCTCACGCTGGCCGGCGCCGGTGATCACCACGAACTTCGGCTTGGTGCGCATCTCCTCGATGGTCGCGCAGCCGACGTAGCCCATGGTGGCGCGCAGGCCGCCGGCGAGCTGGTGGATGATGCCGCTGAGCGGTCCGCGATACGGCACGCGGCCCTCGATGCCCTCGGGTACCAGCTTGTCGGCATCGCTGGCGTCCTGGAAGTAGCGGTCCTTCGACCCCTTCTCCATCGCGCCCAGCGAACCCATGCCGCGGTAGCTCTTGTAGCTGCGGCCCTGGAACAGCTCGACCTCGCCCGGAGATTCCTCGGTGCCGGCGAACAGGCCGCCGATCATCACCGTGGACGCGCCGGCTACCAGCGCCTTGCCGATGTCGCCGGAATAGCGGATGCCGCCGTCGGCGATCAGCGGGATGCGGTCCTGCAGCGCCTCGGCCACCATGTCGATGGCGGTGATCTGCGGCACGCCCACGCCCGCGACCACGCGCGTGGTGCAGATCGAACCGGGGCCCACGCCGACCTTGACCGCGTCGGCACCAGCATCCATCAGCGCCAGCGCGGCGTCGCCGGTGACGATGTTGCCGCCGATCACCTGCAGCTGCGGGAAGGTCTTCTTGACCCAGGCCACGCGGTCGATCACGCCCTGCGAATGGCCGTGCGCGGTATCGACGATGACCACGGCCACGCCCGCGGCGGCCAGTGCGGCCACGCGTTCCTCGGTGTCGCCGCCCACGCCCACCGCGGCGCCGACCAGCAATTGCTCGTCCGGATCGTAGGCGGCGTTGGGGTTGTCGCTCTTGTTCTGGTTGTCCTTGACCGTGATCAGGCCGCGCAGCTCGAAGGCGTCGTTGACCACCAGCACCTTCTCGATGCGGTGCCTGTGCAGCAGGCCGATGACCTCCTCGTCCGAGGCACCTTCGCGCACCGTCACCAGGCGGTCCTTCTTGGTCATGATGTTCTTGACCGGATCGTCGAGCTTCTTCTCGAAGCGCATGTCGCGGCCGGTCACGATGCCCACCAGCTGCCCGCCGTCCACCACCGGCACGCCGGAGATATTGCGCGCACGGGTGAGCTTGAGGACTTCACCGATGGTGGTCATCGGACCGACGGTGAACGGCTCGCGGATGACGCCGGCCTCGAAATTCTTGACCTTGGCCACTTCGGCGGCCTGCCGCTCGGCCGACAGGTTCTTGTGGATGATGCCGATGCCGCCCAGCTGGGCCATGGCGATGGCGAGGCGGGCTTCGGTCACCGTGTCCATCGCCGCCGAGACGATCGGCAGCTTCAGGCGCAGGGACTTGGTGAGGTTGGTCGCCAGCGAGACGTCCTTGGGCAGGACGATCGAATGGGCGGGGACGAGGGAAACGTCGTCGTACGTCAGTGCTTCAGCCTGGATGCGGAGCATCGGCAGTCCCGGGAGAGGTGGGGAAGCGCGCCATTATAACCTGCCGGAACGCCGCGAGGACGGCCACGGCACGCCGGTCCGCACTGTTCCGTGCGCGTGCACGGCGGCCCTCACCCCTCCTCGACCGTCCGCCAACCACACTGCGCCCCACGAGCCCGCCCCGTCGCGTCAGCCGGAGGTGTCGCGCCAGCGCCGGAATTCGCGCGCCAGCAGCCACAGCGCCCCGGCCAGGTACGGCAGGCAGGCGGGCACCCACATCACCAGGCCGGCCAGCTGCTGGTCGGCCAGCGCGGAGAGGCCGAG
>JAEZKX010000301.1 GCA_023436025.1 Pseudomonadota bacterium
GTTCGCGCTCGCCGGCGCCTGCAA
The DNA here is from genome assembly GCA_023436025.1 of Pseudomonadota bacterium. Lineage (GTDB taxonomy): Bacteria > Pseudomonadota > Gammaproteobacteria > Burkholderiales > Burkholderiaceae_C > Ramlibacter. The sequence continues at coordinate 25 of JAEZKX010000301.1, forward strand.
TGCCATGGCCGACACGATCTCCAAGGTGGAGGCGGCGACGCTGCACGGCGGCTGGATGCGCGAGCGGCCGCGGCGCTATTCGCAGGCTGTCTATTCGCGCACCGAGCCCGGGCTGCATGTGCCCGCGGTGCGCTACCTCGAGGCGATCAACGCGCGGGCCTCGATCCTGCAGGAGTTCCTGGCCGGCCCCATGGCCGACGCGGACGTGCTGTTGTGTCCCACGGTGCCGGTGCCGGTGCCGACCCGCGAAGAGGCCGACATGGAAGCCGGCGGGAAGGTGTTCGGCGTGGTGGCGCGGCTGACGGCCCTCACGCGTCCTTTCAGCTATCTCGGGCTGCCGGTCCTGTCGATGCCCATGGGCCGCGACACCGACGGCATGCCCATGGGCGTGCAACTGGTCGGACGCCCCTTCGGCGAAGCGCGCCTGCTCGCGCTCGCCCATACCCTGGCCGCCGACATCAGCTGGCGTGGCCCCTTTCAAGGAGAAGCGGCATGAAGCCGTGGGAATCGTTTCTGAGTGACGCCGATCGCGCCGTGCTGGCGCGCGGCAAGTTCGGCACCCGCATGGGGTTCGGCGCGCGGCCGGCCGTGGTGGTCATCGACGCGCAGCGCTACATGGTCGGCGAAGAGGGCAACGATGCTGCCTGGCCTTCCAGCTGCGGCGACATCGGCCGCGCTGCGCTTGGCCAGCTCGCCGCCGTGGTCGGCGCGGCGCAGGCCAGCCAGGTGCCGTGTTTCTTCACGCGCTTCGAACTCGAGCGCGACGGCTCGGACATTGGCGTGTACGGCCGCAAGCGCGCCTTGCTCGACAGCGAGCACTGGTGCCTGGCCGGCACGGTGGGCGCCGAACTGGTGCCGCAATTGCAGCCCGCCCCGGGCGACGTGGTGTTCGTCAAGAAGAAGCCCAGCGGCTTCCATGGCACGCCGCTCCTGGGCTACCTGGTGGACCGCCGCATCGATACCGTGATCGTGGTGGGCGGCGCGACCAGCAACTGCATCCGCGCGACGGTGTTCGATGCGTCTTCGGCCAACTTCCGCACCATCGTGCCGCAGGAGGCCGTCTTCGACCGGATCCCGGTGTCGCACGCCATCTCCCTGTTCGACATGGACCGCCAGTTCGCCGACGTTGTCAGCGTCGCCGAGACGGTGGCTTACCTGAACCAGATTCCGGCAACCCGGTTGGAGCCCTCCCGTGCGTAGCAAGCTGTTCGTCCCGGCGTCCCGGCCGGAACTCTTCCCTAAGGCCCTGGGCGGCGCGGCCGACGCGATCTCGTTCGATCTCGAAGACGCGGTGGAAGAGGGGGCCAAGCCGGCAGCGCGCACCGAACTGGCCAGGCTGTTTGCCGGCGGCCGGTCCGCGATGCAGGGAAAGCTGATCGTGGTGCGGACGAATGCGGTCGAGACGCCGCACTTCCCGGCCGACCTCGAGGCGGTGGTCTGCGATGCGGTCGACGTGCTGAACCTGCCGATGGTCGAGAGTGGCGAGACCGTGCGCGCTGCAATCGCGGCCATCGAGAACGTCGAGGCGCAACGCGGGCTCGACGCGCGCATCCGCATCCTCGCCAACATCGAGTCGCCACGCGGGCTGCGGCTGGCGGCCGAGATCGCCGCGGCGCATCCGCGCGTCATGGGCCTGCAGATCGGCTACGGTGACCTGTTCTCGCCGCTGGGTATCGCGATGAGCGAGCCATTCGCGACGCAGGCCGTGCGCCTGGCCGTGCGCCTCGCGGCCGGCGAGGCGGGCATCGACGCCTACGACGGTGCCTACGTCGACATCAAGAATCCCGAGGGCTTCCTGGCCGAGGCGAAGGCGGCGCAGCGACTCGGTTTCGCCGGCAAGAGCTGCATCCACCCGACGCAGATCGCTGCGGCCAACGACGTCTTCCGGCCGACCGACGCCGACGTCGCCCACGCGCTGCGCGTGGTGGAGGCCGCGCGCGATGCGCTGGCGCGCGGCGTGGGGGCCTTCGTCGTCGACGGCCGCCTGGTCGACGGTCCGTTCATCACGCGGGCCGAACAGCTGGTGGCGCTCGCGCGCCGCCTGGGCATGACAGCCCCCTGAGGATGCAAACCATGCATGATGCCACCCGCGACCTCGTGGGCTACGGCCGCACGCCTCCGCATGCCCGCTGGCCCGGCGACGCCCGCGTGGCGGTGCAGTTCGCGATCAATTTCGAAGAGGGCGCGGAGTGCAGCGTCGCCGATGGCGACGAGCGCAACGAGCTTGGGCTGGCCGAGGCGCCGGGCGGGCGCCTGCCGCCCGGCCAGCGCGACCTGGCATTCGAGACCATGTACGAGTACGGTGCGCGTGTGGGCATCTGGCGCCTGCTCGACCTGTTCGGCGAGCGCGGCATTCCCGTGACCTTCTTCGGCTGCGCGGTGGCCTTCGAGCGCAACCCACAAGTGGCCGCCGCCGTGCGCGACGCCGGCTACGACGTGTGCTGCCACGGCTGGCGCTGGATCGAGCCGTTCCGCCTCACGCTGGAGCAGGAGCGCGAGCACATCGCGCGGGCAGTGGCGTCCCTCGAGCGCACGGTGGGGCAGCGGCCGCTGGGCTGGTACAGCCGCTTCGGCCCGAGCGAGCACACGCGCCGCCTGCTGGTCGAGGAAGGCGGCTTCCTGTACGACTCCGATGCCTACAACGACGAGCTCCCGTACTGGCGGCGCGTGGAAGGTCGCGACCATCTCGTCGTGCCCTACACCATGGACGCCAACGATGCGAAGTTCGCGCCGCCAGCGAGCTTCGCCACGGGCGACGACTTCTTCCAGTACCTCAAGGAAACCTTCGACCAGCTGCACGCGGAGGGAGGGCGCACGCCGCGCCTGATGTCGGTCGGCCTGCACCCGCGCATGTCCGGCCGGCCGGCGCGCGCGCACGGGCTGGCGCGCTTCCTGGACTACGCGCGGTCGCGCGGGCAGGTCTGGTTCTGCCGGCGGCTCGACGTCGCCCTCCACTGGCAAGCCCGTTTTCCCCCATCCCCTGCCGCCTGAGCAGACGCACTTTTCGTACCAAGGAGTCGTTCATGAAGCCGAATCGCAGCCGCCGTCCCTTCCTCACCGCGTTCGCGGCCCTCGCGCTGGCCGCGCTGGGGGGCACGTCCGTCGCCCATGCGCAGGCGCGGTATCCTGACAAACCGATCCGCATGGTCGTAGGCTTCGCCGCCGGGGGCCCGACCGACGTCGTCGCGCGCAAGTTCGCGACGCGCCTGGGGACCCTGCTGGGACAGACCATCGTGGTGGACAACAAGCCTGGCGCCGGGACCACGATCGCCACCACGGAAGTGGTGCGCTCGCGCGCCGACGGCTACACCGTGTACTTCACCGGCTCGGCGGCCCTGACGATCACGCCGCTGTCGATCCCGGGCCTGACCTACGATGTGTCGCGCGACCTGACTCCCGTCACGCTGGTGGCCGCCGAGCGCTTCGCCATCGGGGTGCACCCGTCCGTCAACGCGCGTTCGCTCAAGGAACTGGCGGAGGTGGCGAAGGCCAACAAGGGCAAGATCAGCTTCGCCAGCTCCGGCACCGGCAACATCGGTCATCTGACGGGCGAGCTGTTCAACCAGCTGGCTGGAACGGACATGACGCACATCCCCTACAAGGGGGCCGCGCCGGCGCTGCAGGACCTGCTGGCCGGGCACGTCGGAGTGCTGGCATCGGGCCTGGGCACCATGTACGAGCAGCACCGGCAGGGCAAGCTGCGCGTACTGGCGGTGACCGACCGCGAGCGCTCCACGCTGGCGCCGGAGATCCCGACCGTCGCCGACGCGGGCTACCCCGGCCTGCTCGCCACCAGCGTGTTCGTGCTGCTGGTGCCCTCCGGCGTGCCGGCGCCCGTGTTCTCGGCACTCGACACGGCGTCGCGCAGCGTGCTGGCCAGCCCCGAATTCGCCGCCGACGTGAAGGCCGCCGCCCTGGAGCCGGTGCGCGACGTGGGGCCGCAGGCGGCGCGCGAGTTCATCGATGGTGAACTCAAGCGCTGGGCCGACCTGGTGCGCACCAACAACATCAAGATGAACTGACCGGGGTGCGGACAGCGCGGCCAGGCAGAGCCGTAGGAGCTGTCCGCCCGCCGGGCGCAGGGGCGCCCCGCCATGGGCGGCGCGGATGTTTGACGCATGCGTTGCACGCTGCTCTCCTACTTCGCGCGCGGGCTGCACGCGCGATCCTGTGTGGGTTACAGGAGACTTTGCATGGAGCGTACGGAAGCCATGGACCTGACGCCCATCCTGGCGGAAGCCGGCGGCATGGTGCCGGCAGAGCAGGTGCCGGTCGAGCTGCGCGAGGACGCCTCGCCCATCGAGAGGATCAAGGCGGCGGATGCGGCGCGCGAGGGCTTCCCGGGCGAGCACTGGCTGGTGCTGGCCATCGGCATCGGCGTATGGCAGTTCACCCGCAAGCACCGCTACTGGGCCGTGCGCTTGGCCGGCAGCTTCGCCGCCACCGCCCTGGTGGCGCGCGCGGCCAGCGGCCGCCAGGGCCTGTCCACAGTGTTGCGCTACACGCCGCTGGGCCGCGGCATCGTCAGCGCCTGCCCGCCCTCGCAGCCGACGCGGCGCTGAGCCCCCGCGCAGTAGTGTGCTCGCGCAGCGAGCGCACCGGTGGGCGTCCATCGTGAAGGGGGCGAGTCCACGGTCCGCCGTTTGCGCGAGCGCGCACTGCGAATGCCAGCGACGCACCCGCACCCGTCCCCGCGCAAGGGCCAAGGCCCAAGGCCCAAGGCCCAAGGCCCAAGGCCCAAGGCCTACAACACCTCGCTCGCGAAATCCGCCAGCCGCGAGCGCTCGCCGCGCGCCAGGGTGATGTGGCCGCTGTGGGGCCAGCCCTTGAACTTGTCGACGGCGAATGTGAGGCCGCTGGAGCCTTCGGTGAGGTAGGGCGTGTCGATCTGCGCCAGGTTGCCCATGCAGATGATCTTGGTGCCCGGGCCCGCGCGCGTGATCAAGGTCTTCATCTGCTTGGGCGTGAGGTTCTGCGCCTCGTCGATGATCACGTACTTGTTGAGGAAGGTGCGGCCGCGCATGAAGTTCATGCTCTTGATCTTGATCTTCGAGCGGATCAGCTCGTTGGTCGCCGCGCGTCCCCATTCGCCGGCGCCGCCATCGGTCTTGCCGAGCACTTCGAGGTTGTCGTCGAGCGCGCCCATCCACGGCCCCATCTTTTCTTCCTCGGTGCCGGGGAGGAAGCCGATGTCTTCGCCGACGCTCACCGTGGCGCGCGTCATGATGATCTCGGTGTAGCGCCGCTCGTCCAGTACCTGCGTCAGGCCGGCGGCCAGCGCCAGCAGCGTCTTGCCGGTGCCCGCCGTGCCGCTCAAGGTGACGAAGTCGACCTCGGGATCCATCAGCAGGTTCATCGCGAAGTTCTGCTCGCGGTTGCGCGTGGTCACGCCCCACACCGCGTTCTTGAGGTGGCCGTAGTCCTTCAGCGTCTTGAGCACGGCGGTCTTGCCGCGGATCTCGGTCACGCGCGCATACAGGCTGGGCTCGCCGGGGGCTTCGAAGTACACGAACTGGTTGATCAGCAGGCGCGGCACGATGGGGCCGCTCACGCGGTAGAAGGTGTGGTGGCCCGCCTGCCAGCTCTCGACGTCGCCGTGCTTGCTCCAGAAATCGCTGGGCAGGGCGAGCGACCCCGCGTACATCAGGTCCAGGTCGTCCAGCGTCTTGTCGTTCTGGTAGTCGTCGGTGTTGAGACCCAGCGCGCGCGCCTTCACGCGCATGTTGATGTCCTTGGACACCAGCACCACCTGCCGCGGCGCGTGCTTCTCGGCCAGGGCCTGGACCACGCTCAGGATCTGGTTGTCCGCCTTGCCCGGTGGCAGGCCCAGCGGCAGGCCGGCGGCCAGCGGCATGGTCTGGAAGAACAGGCAGCCGCCGGCTTCGCGGTGGCCGGTGCGGTCGAGCTTCAGGCCGTTGGCGATGTCGGCGCCCTCGCTGCCGGCCAGGGCATCGAGCGCACGGCTGACCTGGCGGGCATTGCGCGCCACCTCGGTCATGCCCTTCTTGTGGCCGTCGAGCTCCTCCAGCACGATCATCGGCAGGAAGATGTCGTGTTCCTCGAAGCGGAACAAGCTCATGGGGTCGTGCATGAGCACGTTGGTGTCCAGCACGAACAGCTTGGACGGACCGGTCGCCTTTTTCCTGCGCGGCTGCGGCGCGGGCGCGGCGACGTTGCGCTTGCGGTTCGGCTGCGGCTCGTCGAGCGTGGTTTCCAGGTCGCCGGGGTAGACGCCGTCGAACAGGTCGCCGCCGCCTGCGCGCGGGTCGAAATCGTCCTGGGCCTGGGGACGTTCAGCCAGCAGGCTTTCGGCGGCCGGCACCTCCGATTTTCGCGCCGCCTTGTGCGAGGAACGGGCCGGAGCCTCGAAGGCTTCCGGCGGGAGCATGGCGGCGCGCTTGGACGGTGCAGGAGGCAGAGGCATGTGGGTTACGGCTCGCGGATGAGGAAGTCGAAAAACGAAAAAGCCGCCAGGCGGGCCGGGCGGCTTCTTGCGGGCTGACGGTGATGACGCTTCGCGTCGCGATCAACAGCATGGATTCATTATGCACAACCCGCGACACGCAACAATGTCAGCCGTTGGCTCGTTGTTGCAGAGCGTCAGGGCAGAGGCTAGAGGCTAGAGGCTAGGGGCTAGGGGCTAGGGGCTAGGGGAGGAGCCAGGGGGCGGACCTCGGCTGTTTCGCTAGACCCCAGCCTCTAGCCTCCAGCGCCTTACGCCGCCTTCTTCAGCAGCTTCACCGCCTTGAGCACGTCATCGACGTGGCCCGGCACCTTGAGGCCGCGCCACTCCTGCTTGAGCACGCCGTCGGCGCCCACCAGGAAGGTGCTGCGCTCGATGCCCTTGACCTTCTTGCCATACATGATCTTGTTCTTGACCACGCCGAACATGTGGCACATTTTTTCCTCGGTGTCGGCGATCAGCTCGAAGGGCAGCTCGAGCTTGGCCTTGAACTCGTCGTGCGACTTCATGTTGTCGCGCGAGACGCCGAACACGACGGCGCCGGCCTTGACGAAGTCCTTGTACTTGTCGCGGAACTGCATGGCCTCGGTGGTGCAGCCGGGCGTGTTGTCCTTCGGATAGAAGTACAGCACCACGATCTGCCCCAGGTGGGACGTGTTCGTGACCTTGACGCCGCCGGTGGCGTTCGCTTCAAATTCTGGGAGGGGTTTGTTGACAACGATCGCCATAGAATCCTGATGCGGTATGTGGTTCTGGGTGCGGTGTGCGCTCGCCGGCGGAGCTTCGCGCAGGCCCCACCGCAACAAGCGATTTTACCGTGAAACCGCAGGAGGCGCCGCCCGCCCTCAGGACGCCTGATCGAGCAGAAGGGCCACTGCGACGTCCCTTCCTTCCTGGGCCAGGATGTTGTAGGTTCGGCAGGCGGCCGGCGTGTCCATGGTCTCCACGCCGATACGCCGTGCCGCCAGAGGCGCCAGCCAGGCCGGGTGGGGGAAGCGGATGCGCGTGCCGCTGCCGAAGATCACCACCTCCACGCCCAGGTCGGCCAACGCCTCGAAGTGCGCCGGCCCCAGTTCCTCGAAGCTGGCGGCCCAGGGCACGCGCTGGCCGCGCGAGCCGATCACGACATTGTGCGTGATTTTTTCCTGGCCTACACCGACCCAGCCGGGACCGTAGCCGGTGACGGTCTGTGCTTCGGAGCGGTCGGGTTGCAGCTTCAAGGGTGTCTCGTACGAGTGTGGTCAAATTATAGGTTTCACCGCGTGCCAGCACCCGCCAGGAGGGGCTTTGAAGACCGTCCACAAATCCGCCAAGCTCGCCAATGTCCTGTACGACATCCGCGGACCGATCATGGACGCCGCCCGCCGCATGGAGGAAGAGGGCCACAAGATCATCAAGCTGAACATTGGCAACCTCGCCCCGTTCGGCTTCGACGCGCCCGAGGAGATCCAGCAGGACATGGCGCGCAACCTGCAGGCCTCGGCCGGCTATTCCGACAGCCAGGGCATCTTCGCCGCGCGCAAGGCGGTGATGCATTACACCCAGCAGCAGGGCATCAAGGGCGTCACGCTCGATGACATCTGGCTGGGCAACGGCGCCAGCGAGTTGATCGCCATCGCCACCAATGCGCTACTCGACCAGGGCGACGAGCTGCTGGTGCCCTCGCCGGACTATCCGCTGTGGACCGCCTGCACGGCACTGTCGGGCGGCAAGCCGGTGCACTACATGTGCGACGAGGCCAACGGCTGGATGCCCGACCTCGACGACCTGCGGCGCAAGATCACGCCCGCCACCAAGGGCATCGTGGTCATCAATCCCAACAACCCGACGGGCGCGCTGTACTCCGACGAGCTGCTCAAGGAGATCGTCGCGATCGCGCGCCAGCACGGCCTGGTGATCCTGGCCGACGAGGTCTACGACAAGGTGCTGTACGACGGCGCCAGGCACACCGCCATCGCCAGCCTGTCGGAAGACGTGCTGACGCTGACCTTCAACTCGCTGTCCAAGAGCTACCGTTCCTGCGGCTACCGCGCCGGCTGGCTGGTGGTCTCGGGCGACAAGCGCGCCGCCGCCGACTACATCGAGGGCCTGACCATGCTCTCGAACATGCGGCTGTGCGCCAACGTGCCTGGGCAGTGGGCGGTGCAGACCGCGCTGGGCGGCTACCAGAGCATCGCCGACCTGGTGGCGCCCACCGGCCGGCTGGGGCGCCAGCGCGACGTCGCCTACGAAACCATCACCGCGATCCCGGGCGTCAGCTGCGTCAAGCCCAAGGCCGCGCTCTACATGTTCCCGCGGCTGGATCCCAAGATCTATCCCATCGCCGACGACCGCCAGTTCTTCCTCGAGGTCCTGCAGGAAACCCGCGTGATGCTGGTGCAGGGCTCGGGCTTCAACTACCCGGACAACCAGCACTTCCGCATCGTCTTCCTGCCACACGAGGACGACCTGCGCGAAGCCGTCGGGCGCATCGCCCGCTTCCTCGACAACTACCGCAAGAAACACAGTTCATGAAACCCATCCAGGTCGGCCTCCTGGGCATCGGCACCGTAGGCAGCGGTGTCTGGAACGTCCTCAAGCGCAACCAGGCCGAAATCCGCCGGCGTGCCGGTCGTGGCATCGAGATCGCCATGGTGGCCGATCTCGACACCGCGCGCGCCCAGGCCGTCGTGGGCACCTCGGCCAAGGTGGTCCACGACGCCCGCGAGATCATCGCCAATCCCGACATCGACATCGTGGTCGAGCTCATCGGCGGCTACGGCATCGCACGCCAGCTCATGATGGAGGCCATCGAGCGCGGCAAGCACGTGGTCACCGCCAACAAGGCGTTGCTGGCCGTGCACGGCACCGAGATCTTCGCCGCCGCCCACGCCAAGGGGGTGATGGTGGCCTTCGAGGCAGCCGTGGCCGGCGGCATCCCCATCATCAAGGCGCTGCGCGAGGGCCTCACCGCCAACCGCATCGAGTGGATCGCCGGCATCATCAACGGCACCACCAACTTCATCCTGTCCGAAATGCGCGACAAGGGCCTGGACTTCGCCACCGTGCTGAAGGAAGCCCAGCGCCTCGGTTATGCAGAGGCCGACCCCACCTTCGACATCGAGGGCGTGGACGCCGGGCACAAGGCCACCATCATGAGCGCCATCGCGTTCGGCGTGCCGGTGCAGTTCGGCAAGGCCTATGTCGAGGGCATCACCAAGCTGGCCGCGCAGGACATCGAGTACGCCGAGCAGCTGGGCTACCGCATCAAGCTGCTGGGCATCACCCGCCGCCGCCCCGAGGGCATCGAGCTGCGCGTGCACCCCTGCCTGGTGCCCTCCACGCGGCTGATCGCCAACGTCGAGGGCGCGATGAACGCGGTGGTGGTGCAGGGCGATGCCGTCGGCACCACCCTCTACTACGGCAAGGGCGCGGGCAGCGAGCCCACGGCCAGCGCGGTCATCGCCGACCTGGTCGACGTGACCCGCCTGCACACCGTCGACACGGCGCACCGTGTGCCCCACCTGGCCTTCCAGCCCGACCAGATGAGCGACCAGCGCATCCTGCCGATGGAGGATGTCGTCACCAGCTACTACCTGCGCCTGCGCGTGGCCGACCAGGCCGGCGTGCTGGCCAAGGTGGCCAGCCTGCTGGCAGGCGCCGGCGTCAGCATCGACGCCATGCTCCAGCGCGAGGCGGCTTCGGTCGGCGGTGCCGGCTCCACCCACACCGACCTCATCCTGCTCACGCACGCGGTGCGCGAAGGCACGATGAACGAGGTCATCGCGCAGATGCAGGCGCTGCCCACCGTGCTGGCGCCCATCACGCGCATCCGCAAGGAAGAACTGGCGTAGGCGGGCCATGCAGTACCTCTCCACCCGCGGCCATCCGGACCGCAAGCGCTTCTGCGAGATCCTGCTGGAAGGCCTGGCGCCCGACGGCGGGCTGTACCTGCCCGCGCACTTTCCGCAGGTCGATGCGGCCACGCTGGCGCGCTGGCGCGGCCTGGCCTATCCCGAGCTGGCCTTCGAGATCCTCTCGCTCTACATCGACGACATCCCCGCCGACGACCTGCGCGCCATCTGCCGCCGCACCTACACCGCCGAGGTGTTCGGCACGCCGGAAATCGTGCCGCTGAAACCGCTGGAAGACGGCGTCTTCCTCGAAGCCCTGTCCAACGGCCCCACGCTGGCCTTCAAGGACATGGCCATGCAGCTGCTGGGCAACCTGTTCGAGTACGAGCTGGCCCGCCGCGGCGAGGAGCTCAACATCCTCGGCGCCACCTCGGGCGACACCGGCAGCGCCGCCGAGTACGCGATGCGCGGCAAGAAGGGCGTGCGGGTCTTCATGACCTCGCCCAACGGCCGCATGAGCCCTTTCCAGCAGGCGCAGATGTTCAGCCTGCAGGACGCCAACATCCACAACCTCGCCATCGAGGGCGTGTTCGACGACTGCCAGGACATCGTCAAGGCGGTGTCCAGCGACCTGGACTTCAAGCGCAAGTACCGCATCGGCACGGTCAACTCGATCAACTGGGCGCGGCTGGTCGCGCAGGTGGTCTACTACTTCGCCGGTTACTTCCAGGCCACGCGCTCGGACGGCCAGCAGGTGGATTTCGCCGTCCCCTCGGGCAACTTCGGCAACATCTGCGCCGGCCACGTGGCGCGCATGATGGGCCTGCCGATCGGGCGGCTGGTGCTCGCCACCAACGAGAACGACGTGCTCGACGAGTTCTTCCGCACCGGCATCTACCGCGTGCGCGGCGCGCAGGACACCTACGAGACCTCCAGCCCGTCGATGGACATCTCCAAGGCGAGCAACTTCGAGCGCTTCGTGTTCGACCTGGTCGGCCGCGACGGCGCCAAGGTGCGCTACCTGTTCGCCGAGGAACTGGTCGCCAAGGGCGCCTTCGACCTGTCGGGCGAGGTCGCGCAGGCGCGCGAGCGCTATGGCTTCGTGTCCGGCAAGAGCACCCATGCCGACCGCCTGTCCACCATCCGCGACACCGACGCGCGTTTCGGCACCGTGATCGACACGCACACGGCCGACGGCCTGAAGGTGGCCCGCGAGCACCTGCGTGCCGGCGTGCCCATGCTGGTGCTGGAGACGGCGCTGCCGATCAAGTTCGCCGCGACCATCGTCGAGGCGCTGGGCCGCGCGCCCGAGCGGCCCGCGAAGTTCGCCGGTATCGAGGCGCTGCCCCGCCGCGTGACCGTGCTGCCGGCCGACGCCGAGCAGGTCAAGCAGTTCATCGCGACGCACTGCGCATGAAGGTCGTGGGTTTCGCCGGCTTCAGCGGCTCGGGCAAGACCATGCTGGTGGAGCGCCTGATTCCGGCGCTGAAGCTGCGCGGTCTGCGCGTGTCGGTGGTCAAGCACGCGCACCACGACTTCGACATCGACCATCCTGGCAAGGACACCTACCGCCACCGCGACGCCGGCGCCTTCGAGGTGGTGGTCGCGTCCGACCGGCGCCTGGCGCTGATGCGCGAGTTCGAGCAGCCGGCCCGGCTGTCGGTGCACCACCTCCTGGCCGAGCTGTACGACGGCGTCGACTGGGTGCTGGTGGAGGGTTTCAAGCACAGCAACCTGCTGAAGGTCGAGGTCTGGCGTGCCGACCTCGGCAAGCCGGCGCGCTATCCGGACGACGATTTCATCGTCGCCATCGCCACCGACGCGCCCGAGCGCCTGCCGCAGGAGACACTGCGGCCGGTGCTGGATCTCGACAGCCCCGACGCCATCGCCCAGTGGCTGGTCGACAATGGCGACCGTTTCGAGTACGACCCGGAGAAGTACGCGTGAGCGAGAACCGACGCCCGCCCCTGCGCAGCCTCGACGACGCCCTGGCCGACCTCCTGGCTGCCGTGCAGCCGCTGGCCGCGACGGAGACCGTCTCCACCTTCGACGCCGACGGCCGCGTGCTGGCCGAAGACCTCGTGGCGGCCCTGCAGGTGCCGCCGCAGGACAACAGTTCCATGGACGGCTACGCGGTGCGCCGCGCCGAGATCGCCGACGAAGGCGTGCCGCTGCCCGTGAGCCAGCGCATCCCGGCCGGCGCCGCCGCGCAGCCGCTGCAGGCCGGCACGGCCGCGCGCATCTTCACCGGCGCGCCGGTGCCCCCGGGCGCCGATGCCATCGTGATGCAGGAGGACACCGAGGACCTCGGCGACGGCCGCGTGAAGATCTGCCGCGTGCCCTCGGAGGGCCAGTGGATCCGCCGCAGCGGCGAGGACATCACGCGCGGCACCACCATCCTGGCGCGCGGCGAACGCATCGGCCCGGCGGCGCAGGGGCTGGCCGCCAGCATCGGGCGCGACCGCCTGCTGGTGGCGCGCCGTCCGCGCGTGGCCCTGTTCTCCACCGGCGACGAGCTGGTGATGCCGGGTGACGTCGCCCCGGAGGCGATGAAGCCCGGCGCCATCTACAACTCCAACCGCTTCTTCCTGCGCAGCCTGCTGCTGCGCCTGGGCTGCGAGGTGCGCGACCTCGGCATCGTGCCCGACCGGCGCGAGGCCACGGTGCAGGCGCTGCGCGATGCGGCCGCCGACAACGACCTGATCCTCACCAGCGGCGGTGTGTCGGTCGGCGAGGAAGACCACATCAAGCCGGCGGTGCAGCAGCTGGGCACGCTGGACCTGTGGCAGATCGCGATGAAGCCGGGCAAGCCCTTCGCCCACGGCCGCATCGGCGAGGCCCACTTCATCGGCCTGCCGGGCAACCCGGTGTCGAGCTTCGTCACCTTCCTGCTTTTGGTGCGGCCCTTCCTGCTGAAGCTGCAGGGCGCGCGCGCGCTGGCGCCGGCGGCGCTGCGGCTGCCAGCGCACTTCGACCTGCCGCGCGCCGACAAGCGCCGCGAGTTCCTGCGCGCGCGGCGCAATGCCGACGGCGGCCTGGAGTTGTTTCCCAACCAGAGCTCGGGCGTGCTGACCTCCACGGTCTGGGCCGACGGCCTGGTCGACAACCCCGGCGGCCAGACCATCGCGCGTGGCGACCTGGTGCGCTTCCTGCCGCTGGCGGAGCTGCTGGCATGAACGTGCGCATCAAGTACTTCGCCAGCATCCGCGAGGCCCTGGGGCAGGGCGGCGAGGCGCTGGCCACCCGCAGCGCCACGCTGGGCGCGCTGCGCGACGAACTGGTGGCGCGCGGCGAGCCCTATGCGTCCGCGCTGGCGCGCGGCAAGGCCGTGCGCATGGCGCTGGACCAGGAGATGGCCGACGAGGCGGCTGCCTTGCGCGACGGGGCCGAGGTCGCGTTCTTCCCGCCGGTGACCGGGGGCTGAGCGCCATGGCCGCGCGCGTCTCCATCCAGACCGCCGATTTCGACGTCTCCGCCGAACTCGCGGCCCTGCGCGCGGGCGACGGCGGCGTCGGCGCGGTCTGCAGCTTCGTCGGCACGGTGCGCGACCGCAGCGACGGCAGCGCCGTCAGCGCCATGGAGCTGGAGCACTATCCGGGCATGACCGAGAAGGCCATCGAGGCCATGATCGACGAGGCCTTCCGCCGCTTCGACATCCGGGCCGCGCGCGTGGTGCACCGCGTCGGCCCCCTGCAGGTGCACGACCAGATCGTGCTGGTGGCCGTCACCTCGGCCCACCGCGGCCAGAGCTTCCAGGCCTGCGAGTTCCTGATGGACTACCTGAAGACCCAGGCGCCGTTCTGGAAGAAGGAAAGCACGCCGCAGGGCGCGCGCTGGGTCGATGCCCGTGTCGCCGACGATGCGGCGCTGGCGCGCTGGGGCATCGCGAGCGGGAACGTCTGAGGGGCTTGCCCAGGCGCGCAAGCGGCGGTGCCCGCGTTGCGCGACCAGCCGCCGCGAGATCCGGCGTGGCCCGGAGGGTGTGCTCACGCCGCGGGCGCACCCCCTGGCGCCCTTACTTCGGCTGGAACCCGCTGGCCTTGATGATCTTGTCCCAGGTCTGCGTGTAGCCGCGCACGCGCTGCGTGAACGGTCCCTGCGGCTGGTAGGCCACCGACAGGCCCATGGCGGTCAGCTGCTCGCGCACGTCCGGCATGGCGACCACCTTGGCCAGGGCGTCGTTGACGCGCTGCAGCACCGGCGCCGGGGTGCCGGCGGGCGCGAACAGGCCGTAGTAGGGCAGTTCCTCCAGGCCGGCCAGGCCCAGCTCGCGGAAGGTCGGCACGTCGGGCAAGGTGGGCTGGCGGCGCTCGCCGATCACGGCGACGATGCGCAGCTTGCCCGCCTTGTGGTTCTCGATGAAGTCTGGCACCGAGCCGACGCCGGCCTTGATCTGGTTGCCCAGCATGTCGGCCATCATTGGCGCGCTGCCACGGTAGGGCGCGGCCTGCAGGTCCAGCTTGTACTTGTCGGCCAGCATGCCGACCAGGAATTCGGGGATGGACGCCGGCGCCGGCACGCCGATGGTGTCCTTGCCGCCGTTGGAGCGGGCGAAGGCGATGTATTCGTCGAGCGACTTCGCCGGCGTGCCGCCGGACAGCGCCAGCCCGTTGGCGAAGGTGGCGAAGCCGGCCACCGGCACGAAGTCGACCAAGGGGTCGAATCCGGGGTTCTTGGTGACCAGCGGCAGGATGGAGATCGAGTGGTCGTGGCTCAGGAAGAGGGTGTGGCCATCGGCCGGCGCGGCCTTCAGGGCCTGGGCGGCGATCTGGCCGCCAGCGCCGGCGCGGTTCTCCACCAGCACGGGCGCGCCCAGCTGGTCCTTCAGCTTGTCGGCCAGCACGCGGGCGATGGCGTCGGTGCCGCCGCCGGGCGGGAAGCCGACCAGGATGCGGATCGGTTGCGAGCTCTGGGCATGGACCACGCCGGCCAGGGCGCTGAACAGGCCGGCGACGAGCAGGCGGCGGAGGGTGGAGGGCTGGGAGTGTGGGCGCATGGTGGTGTGGAAGGTGGCGATGGCTGGTCGGGTTGGTCAGGGGGATGGGGTCGGAGGTGGCGTCGCTGCCGGCGGCGGCACCTCAGTTCAGGTACCGTGGCCGGCCGCCATCGGCGTCGTCGGCCGCCGGCTCAACGCCGGCCGCCGGCACGAAGGGTTCGCGCCACTGGGACTGGAGCAAGGCCTGGTCCAGCAGGTGCATCAGGCCCTGCATCAGCTTGGGCTGCATCTCCATCTGGAAGCTGCGCGGCTTGCTGTCGCCATGGGGCGGGCGCTCGTTGAAATTCAGGCGCAGCGGCCCGCTGGCCAGCGGCGTGGCGTCGACATCGGTGACCAGCAGCGGCTCCTCGCCCAGGGGCAGGCGTTGCTGCGTCTCCTTGTAGGGCGTGTCGAAGTCGGCATGCTGCAGGAATTCCTCCTTGCGGAAGTCGGCCAGCATCTTCTTGAGCTCGGGGTTGGCCGCGGCCAGCGATGCCCCGGCGGACTCCAGCTTCAAGAGGTGTTCGGTCAGCAGCTTGGACAAGAGCGGCCACAGGCCCACCATCAGCCGGCGTGTGAGCCACATGCGCATCTCCTCCCCTTCGGTGGTGTTGATGCGCATCAGGATGCGGTCCTGCTCCGGCAGGTAGGTGACCGACATCTGGTGGATCTGCATGGCGGCGATTCTAGTCACCGCGCCGTGGCGGGGGCGCCGCAGGCGCATACTGCGCGGGCTGCGATCCCCCGGACTGGCATGGGTGGAAACCCTGGGAGGCACCATCCTGGCTCATTCTTCTTCGCCCTGGTTCATTCGCGCGCGCCTGAAGCCGCGGCAACTCCTGCTGCTGGTGGCCCTGGAAGGCGAGGGCAACATCCACCGGGCCGCCGGGGTCCTGGGCATCACCCAGCCGCAGGCCTCCAAGCTGCTGAAAGACCTGGAGGACGGGCTCGGTGTGCCGCTGTTCGAACGCCTGCCGCGTGGCATGCGCCCCACGGTGTACGGCGAGGCGATGGTGCGCCATGCCCGCACGGCGCTGGCCAGCCTGGGCCAGGCGCATGACGAAGTCGAGGAACTGATGGCCGGCCATTCTGGCCAGGTGACGGTGGGCGCGATCACCAGCCCGGGCATCATGCTGCTGCCGCAGGCCATCGCGCGGGTGAAGAAGGCGCACCCGACCCTGCGCGTGACGCTGCACGTGGAGGCCAGCGGCGCACTCATGGAGCGCCTGGCCCAGGGCCTGGCCGACATCCTGGTGGCGCGGCTGGCGGGCGACCGCGAGCGCACCGCGGTGCGTTTCGAGGCGCTCGCCGAGGAGCCGGTGGTCGCCGTGGTGCGGCCCGGCCATCCGCTGCTGGCGGTTCGGCCGCTCACGCTGGCCGACCTGTGCGGCTGGGGCTGGATCGTGCCGCCGGAGGGCAGCGTGCTGCGCGAACGTTTCGAACGCATGTTCCGCCAGCAGGGGCTGGCGCCGCCGGTCGACCTGATCGAGACGGCGGCCCTGCTGTTCGTGACCAAGATGGTGGGGCAGGGCGATGCCATCGCCCTGGTCGCCGGCGACGTCGGCCGCTACTACGCCAGCCACGCAGTGGTGACCGTGCTGCCGCTGGACTTGCCCTGCCACATGGATGCCTTCGGGCTGATCACGCGCACTGATCGGCCGTTGGCGCCGGCCGCGCGGGTGGTGCTGGCGGCCATCCGCGGCGCCGCCGCCCAGTCCCATGGGGTGCGGCTGGAAGCGCGCGGCTGATCGCGCCCGCGCGCTCGCCGCGGGGCGCAGCGCAGCCAGCAGCGCGCAGTCAGCAGGCGGCAGTCAGCAGGCGGCAGTCAGCAGGCGGCAGCAAGCAGGCGGCAGCAAGCAGGCTCTTCAAGTCCAGCCGCCGTCGACGATGAAGTCCTGCGCGGTGCACATGGCGCTGTCGTCGGCCGCCAGGAACAGCGCCATGTGGGCGATGTGCTCGGGCATCAGCCGGTGCTGCAGGCACTGGCCGCGGGCGATGTCGGCCTTGCCTTCGTCGGTGAGCCACAGGCGCACCTGCTTGTCGGTCATCACCCAGCCCGGCACCAGCGTGTTGACGCGGATGTCGAAGGGGCCGAGGTCGCGCGCCAGGCTGCGCGTGAGGCCCTGCACGGCGGCCTTGGAGGTGGTGTACGCCGGCATGCCCCCTTGCTTCAGCATCCAGCTGACCGAGCCGAAGTTGACGATGGAGCCGCCGCCGGCGCCGCGCATGTCGGCGGCCACGCAGCGGGCCGCGAAGAACTGATGCTTGAGATTGACCGCCACCGCGGCGTCCCAGTAGTCGGGCGTGGTGTCCTCGATGCGGTGGCGCTGGTCGTTGGCGGCGTTGTTCAGCAGCACGCGGATCGGGCCGAAATGCTGGCGCACGCGGTCGATCGCCTGTTCCAGCGCCGGGGTGTCGGTGATGTCGGCCGGCACGAACAGGGGCGGGTGGCGGCTGCCGGCCAGGGCGCGCGCCAGCGCCTCGCCTTCGTGCCGCATCAGGTCGATGAAGCCGACCTGCGCGCCCTGGGCGGCGAACTCCGCCACCAGGGTGGCGCCGATGCCCGAGGCGCCGCCGGTGATGAGTACCGGGCGGTCGGCCAGGCTGGGATAGCGTGCATAGGGGCCCATGGATCCTCCTGTCAGTTATCGGCGCCGCGCGCCCGGAAACGGTCGAACAGCGCCGCCACGATGATGAAGCCGCCGACGAAAGTGCCTTGCCAGAAGGTGCTCACGCCCAGCAGCGTCAGGCTGTTGCGGATCACCTCGATCAGCGCGGCGCCCAC
>JAEZKX010000248.1 GCA_023436025.1 Pseudomonadota bacterium
TACCGGTGCGGGCGGCAACCTGGCGGCCGTCGTAGCGCTGGCGACGCGCGACGCCGGCGAGCCGCCGCTGGCCTTCCAGCTCCTGATCTATCCCGCCACCGACCAGCGCCGCGGCGCGCCTTCGCACGCCACCAACGGCCAGGGCTATCTCCTCACCAGGGAGAGCATGGACTACTACCACGACCACTACCTGGGCGACGGTTCGCGCGACACCGAGTGGCAGGCCTCGCCGCTGCTGCACGACAACCATGCCGGCCTGCCGCCGGCGCTGGTGCTGGTCGCCGGCTACGACCCGCTGCGCGACGAAGGCGCGGCGTATGCCGACAAGCTCTCGGCGGCCGGCACGCGCGCCACGCTGGTCAACTTCGAGCGACAGGTGCACGGCTTCATCACCATGGGCCGCGTGCTCGACGAGGCGAACGCGGCGGTGGAACTGTGCGCCGACCAGTTGCGGCGGGCGCTCGCCTGAGTCGGCCTGGGTCGGCCTGACTCGAGTCGCACTGAGTCCGTCCGAGTCGGCCTGCGCCTGGCGACGGCTACATCCCCAGCCAGCGGCACAGGCCCACGGCGCCCGCGCCGGCCAGCGCGGCCACCACGTCCTTGCCAGTCAGGCGCATCGCCGCGAACACCACCGCCAGGCCGACCAGTTCCGGCACCTTGCCGCTGACCACCGCAGGCATGACGATGCCGATCATCACGCCCAGGGGAATGGCCTTGAGCGCGGCCTGCACCCGGCTGGTCACCGGGACATAGCCCATCAGCAGGTAGCCCAGCACGCGGCAGGCATAGGACGCCGCGGCCATGGCCAGGATGGCCAGCAGGAAGTGCGGATCAACGGCCATCGCGGGCCGCCCCCACCAATCCGGCAGCCAGCCCGGCGGCGACGATGGTCCAACCCGGCAGCCACCAGACGAAGACCAGGGCCACCAGCACCGCCGCCGCGGCCGGCCAGAGGTCGCTGCGGCCGCGGAACACGCTCCAGCCGATGGCCGCGGCAAAAGCCACCAGCATGAAGTCCAGGCCCAGCGTCGTCGGATTGGGCACGCTCTGGCCGACCAGCAGCCCGGCGCCGGTGCCCAGCATCCACGGCACCGCCGTGGCCACGCCGGAGCCGAACAGGAACGCGGCGTCGCGGTGGCCGGCGTGGTAGGCGCGCATGGACAGCGCCCAGTTGCCGTCGCCGAGGAAGAACAGCGTGGCCAGCGCCTGCGGCCGCGTCGCGCCGGACAACCAGGGCTGCACCGAGGCGCTGTAGAGGACGTAGCGGGCGTTGATCAGCAGCACCGTCAGCACCAGGGGCGCGATGGCCGGCGAGGCGCTCCAGCCCTGCAGCGCGGCCAGCTGGGCGCTGCCCGAGTACACCAGCACGCTCATCAGCATGGCCTCGAGCCAGGCCAGCCCGCGCTCGCTGGCGAGCACGCCGAACACCATGCCGTAGAGGAAGGTGCCGGGCGCCAGCGGCTGGCCGGCGACAAAGCCCTGCCGGAACCCGGCGGCCGTGAAGACCGCGGGCTGCCCGCCCCCACCCTGGCTTTCCTCCTGCCCCATGGGCGCGCGACTGTACACTGAAGCGTCGGCGGCCGGGCAACGGGCCGCGGGGGAGACTCGCATGAAATCAGAACAGAACGCGCTGGTCACGCGCATCGGCTCGGGCACGCCCTGCGGCGCGGTGCTGCGCAGCTACTGGCAGCCGGTCGCGCTGGTCGACGAATTCGATCCGCGCCTGGATCCGCGCATGGCGCAGCGCCCGGTGAAGGCGGTGCGCGTCCTCGGCCAGGACCTGGTGCTGTTCCGCGATGCCCAGGGCCGCTGGGGCCTGCTGGACCGCGACTGCCCGCACCGCGGCGCCGACCTCGCCTTCGGCCGGCACGAGGGCGACGGCCTGCGCTGTCCCTTCCACGGCTGGAAGTTCGACGCCACCGGCCGCTGCCTGGAGACGCCGGCCGAACCGGTGGGCAGCAAGCTGTGCGAGCGCGTGCGGCAGCGCAGCTACCCGGTGCTGGAGCGCAGCGGCATCCTGTTCGGTTGGTTCGGCGCCGAGGGGAAGGCGCCGCCCTTCCCCGCCTTCGACTGCTTCGAGGCGCCCTCCAGCCACACCTTCGCCTTCAAGGGACGCTGGGACTGCAACTGGCTGCAGGCCTTCGAGGTCGGCATCGACCCGGCCCATCCCTCGTTCCTGCACCGCTTCCTCAACGACACCGCCCTGGAGGCGGTGGGCGAGAACGCCGCAGGGCGGCAATTCCGCAGCGCCAGCGCCGGCGACTTCGCCGGGGAGAAGTGGCCCATGACGCGCATCATGCGCGAGTTCCACCGGCCCGAGATCTCCTTCGAGCCGCGGCCCTGGGGCCTGCAGCTGACGGCGCTGCGGCCGATGACGGACGAACTCACGCACGTGCGCATCACCAACGCCATCTTCCCCCACACCTTCGTGATCCCGCTGTCCGAGACGCTGACCATCACCCAGATGCACGTGCCAGTGGACGACACCCACACCTACTGGTACTCGGTCTTCACCAGCTTCGCCGGTCCGGTAGACCAGGAAGCCATGCGGCGGCAGCGGCTGCAGTTCATCTCGCTGCCCGACTACCTGCCGAAGTCCGGCCGCCACGACAACTGGGGCTTCGACGCCGCGGAGCAACGCACCAGCACCTACCTGGGCATGGGCGAGGAGGACATCAACGGCCACGACCAGTGGGCCGTGGAGAGCATGGGCGCCATCCAGGACCGCACGCGCGAGCACCTGGGCACCAGCGACAAGGTGATCATGGCGAACCGGCGCATGCTGCTGCAGGCCATCGAGACCGTGCAGGCCGGCGGCACCGCGCCCGGCGTCGCCGATGCCACGCTGGCCGCGCAGATGCGCGGCCCCGACACGGTCGACGGCATCGCCCCGGCCGGCACCTGGAGCAGCTGGTGGCAGGAACGGGTGCAGGCCAAGCGCGCCGGCGCTCCCTGGCTTGCCGCGGCCGGCCAGGCGGAGAACGTACCGGCGTGAACCCCATTGCCGCGCGAGGCAGGTCCTGCCTCGCGCCTGGGCGCGGCGCGCGACGGCATGTCCGGCGCGGTGCCCGCACCCGACAACCCCGAGAGAAAGAGAGACCATGATTCTGGAGATTGCGGAAATCCGCATCGCCCCCGGCCGCCAGGCCGAGTTCGACGAGGCCATCGCGCGCGGCTTGCGCACCGTGATCGCGCGTGCCGCCGGCATGCGCGGCTACAAGGTGAACAAGTGCATCGAGTCGCCCGAGCGCTATGTCCTGCACGTCTTCTGGGACCGGCTGGAGGACCACACCGTCGGCTTCCGCGAGAGCCCGCTGTTCGCCGAGTGGCGCGCCATCGTCGGCCCGTTCTTCACCGAGCCGCCGGTGGTGGAGCATTTCGAACTCCTGCTGAAGTCCGACGCATGACGCGCAGCATCACCGAACCGAGCCGCCAGACCCCCGTCTTCGGCGAATACGAAGTCGTCGTCCTCGGCGGCGGCCCCGCCGGCATCGCCGCGGCGGTGGCGGCAGCACGCGCCGGCCGCAAGACGCTGCTGCTGGAGCGCTACGGCTTCCTCGGCGGCATGGGCACGGCCGCCGGCGTCACCAATTTCTGCGGCCTGCATGCCAACGTGCACGGCGACATCCGCCAGGTGGTGCACGGCGTGGCCGACGACCTGCTGCAGCGCATCGCCCGCCTGGGCGGCCTGAACGAGCCGCATGCGCTGTTCGGCAAGACGGTGGCCCAGGCCTACGACACCGCGGCCTACAAGATCGCCGCTGACGACCTGATGGCTTCGGCCGGCGTCGACGTGCTGTTCCACGCGCTGGCCGCCGGCGTCGTGATGGACGGCCCGCGCCGCGTGCAGGCGCTGCTGGTGGAAACCCGGTCGGGGCGGCAGGCCGTCCTCGGCCGCATGTTCGTCGACGCTTCCGGCGACGGCGACCTGGCGGCCTGGGCCGGCGCGCCCTGGGACAAAGGCGACGGCCAGGGCAACATGCTCTATCCGTCCACCATGTTCCGCCTCAACGGCATCGACCCGGCGCGCGCCGGCAAGGCCTGGGAGACCATTCCGGGGCTGATGCTGCAGGCCGAGGCCGAGGGCCGCTACAAGTTTCCGCGCAAGACGCCGATCGTGCGGCCGCAGAAAAGCGGCATCGAATGGCGGGTCAACCTGACGCAGCTGGCCAACCGCGAAGGCAACGCCATGGACGGCACCGATGCGCGCGAGCTGAGCGAAGCCGAGTTCCTGGGCCGCCGCCAGATCGCCGAAGTGGCGGGCTTCCTGCGCGAAGTGCCGGGCTTCGAGCAGTGCTACATCTCCGACATCGCGCCGCAGGTGGGCATCCGCGAGACGCGGCGCGTGCGCGGCGCCTACCAGCTGACCGAACGCGACGTGCTGGACTGCGCCAGCTTCGACGACACCATCGGCGTCAACGGCTGGCCGCTGGAGCTGCACAAGAAGGGCGACGTCGAGTTCCGCTGGCCGAAGATTCCCGAAAGCCGCGGCTTCAACCACCTGCCCTACCGCATGACCGTGACCGAGGCCCTCGACAACGTCTGGGTGGCCGGCCGCTGCGCCTCCATGAGCCATGAGGCGCAATCGGCCGCGCGCGTCACCGGCGCCTGCTTCGTCATGGGCCAGGCGGTCGGCAGCGCCGCCGACCTCGCCCTGCGCAGCGGGGCCGCCGCCGCCGCCGTCGACGTCGCCGCACTGCAGGCGCGCCTGGAAAGCGAAGGCGCCTACCTGGGCCGCACCTGGTGAAGGACAGCGCATGAACGCACCACCTCCCGCCGCGACCGACCGGCAGCAGCTGTACCGCGACATGGATCCGCTGCACCTCACGCCGCTGTGGGAGGTGCTTCATGCGCTGGTGCCGCCGCAGCCGAACACGCCCTGCATTCCGGCGCTGTGGAAGTACGACGCGGTGCGCCCCTTCCTGATGCGCGCCGGCGCGGCGATCACCGCCGAAGAGGCCGTGCGGCGCGTGCTGATCCTCGAGAACCCCGCGCTGCGCGGCCAGTCGGCGATCACGCAGTCGCTCTACGCCGGCCTGCAGCTGATCCTGCCCGGCGAGGTCGCGCCCAGCCACCGCCACACGCAGAGCGCGCTGCGCTTCATCGTCGAGGGCAGCGGCGCCTACACCGCCGTCAACGGCGAGCGCACCACCATGCGGCCGGGCGACTTCATCATCACGCCCAGCTGGACCTGGCACGACCATGGCCACGAGGCCGACGCACCGGTGGTCTGGCTCGACGGCCTGGACATCCCGCTGCTGCGCTTCTTCGATGCCGGCTTCGCGGAGAACGACAGCAGCCGGTCGCAGCAGGTGCTCCGCGCCGAGGGCAGCAGCTTCGCGCGCTACGGCCACAACATGGCGCCGGTGCAGCACGATGCCCCCTTCGGTGCCACCTCCCCGATCTTCAGCTATCCGTACGAACGCAGCCGCGAGGCCCTGGAGCAGCTGGAACGCAGCGCACCGGTGGACGCCTGGGACGGCACCAGGCTGCGCTACCTCAATCCGCTGACCGGCGGCTGGCCCATGCCGACCCTGGGCACCTTCCTGCAGAAGCTGCCGGCCGGCTTCAACGGCCAGCCCTGGCGCCAGACCGACGGCGCCGTCTACAGCGTGGTGGAGGGCGAAGGCGAGGTGGCCATCGCGCGTGGCGAGCGGCAATGGCGCTTCGCCTTCGGCCCGCGCGACCATTTCGTGGTGCCGTCGTGGCACACTGCCCGGCTGTCGTCGGCCGGCGGCTGCGTGCTTTTCAGTTTTTCCGATCGCCCGGTGCAGCAGGCGCTGGGCATCCACCGAGAAGAAAGGTTGTCATGAGCTTCGTGTTCACTCCCGCGCCCGCCGCCAGCGTCCCCGTCGTGGGGCGGGCCGAGCGCTTTCCCGTGCGCCGCATCTACTGCGTCGGCCGCAACTACGTCGAGCACGCCAAGGAGATGGGCTTCACCGGGCGCGAGCCGCCGTTCTTCTTCATGAAGCCGGCCGACGCCGTGGTGGCGGTGCCCGCCGGCGAGACCGGCACCATGGCCTATCCCCCGCTGACCAAGGACCTGCACCACGAGATCGAGCTGGTGGTGGCCATCGGCACCGGCGGGCGCGACATCCGCGCCGCCGACGCGAAGAAGCACATCTTCGGCTACGCGGTCGGCCTGGACATGACGCGCCGCGACCTGCAAGGCGAGATGAAGAAGCAGGGCCGCCCCTGGTGCATCGGCAAGGCCTTCGACCAGTCGGCGCCCATCGGCCCGATCACGCCCGCCGACCAGGCGGGCGACATCGAGAACGCCGAGATCTGGCTGCAGGTCAACGGCCAGGACCGCCAGCGCAGCACCGTGTCCAAGCTGATCTGGAACATCGGCGAGACCATCGAACACCTGTCGGCCGCCTGGGAGCTGCAGCCCGGCGACCTGATCTACTCCGGCACGCCCGAGGGCGTGGCCGCGGTGGTCGCTGGCGACACCCTGGTGGGCGGTGTCGCCGGCCTGGGCACCCTCACGGTCAAGGTGGCCTGAGTCCCGGGGCCCGGTGCCGGACGCGCGGTCCGGGCCGCGCCCTGCCCTCGGGCCTCGCCGGTGCGCGCGACGCAACCGGCCGCATGCACGGAACGGGCCGCCTTCCGACGGCCGCAGACAAGTCGAAAAAAGAAGAGGAGATCCGTTTGCGCGTTCTAGAACAACTGGCGAAGTTCTGTGCCATCCTGGCCGGCCTGATGCTCACGGCCATCACGCTCATGACCTGCGTGAGCCTGATCGGCCGCAACACCATCGGCGTGACCCTGGTGGGCGACTTCGAGCTCACCGCCGTCGCCGCCGGCGCGGCCATCGCCCTGTTCCTGCCCTGGTGCCAGGTCCGTCGCGGCAACATCATCGTGGACTTCTTCACCACGCGCGCCAGCGCGCGCACGCAGGCCGGCCTCGACCGCCTGGGCGCGCTGCTGCTGGCCGCGGCCGTCGGCCTGCTGGCCTGGCGCACCGTCATCGGCGGCCTCAATGCCTGGGAAACCAAATCGGGGTCGATGATGCTGGGCTTCCCCGAGTGGATCGTCTACACCGCCATGGTGCCGCCGCTGGTGCTCACCGCGGTCATCGCCCTGTGGCAGTCGGTGGCCGGCTTCGGCGCGGAGGTGCAGGAATGACCCCGCTCATGCTCGCCGGCCTGATCTTCGGGGTCATGCTGCTGCTGATGGCGATCCGCACCCCGATCGCCGTCGCGATGTTCTTCGCCGGCTGCGTGGGCTACGTGCTCAAGGCCGGCTGGCTGCCGCTGGCCAGTTTCCTGAACACCCAGGCCTTCGCCCGCTTCGCCAGCTACGACCTGTCGGTTATCCCGCTGTTCATCCTGATGGGGCATTTCGCCACCCAGGGCGGCATCTCCAAGGCCTTGTTCGAGTTCGCGGCGACCGTGATGTCGCGCTTCCGCGGCGGCCTGGCCATGGGGGCCGTGCTGGCCAGCGCCGGCTTCGGCGCCATCTGCGGATCGTCGGTGGCCACGGCCGCGACCATCACCTCGGTGGCCCTGCCCGAACTCAAGCGCCACGGCTACTCGGGCCGGCTGGCCACCGGCACGCTGGCCGCCGGCGGCACGCTGGGCATCCTGATCCCGCCGTCGGTGCCGCTGGTGATCTACGCGATCCTGGCCGAACAGAACATCGCCAAGATGTTCGCCGCCGCCATGATCCCCGGCATCATCGCGATGGTCGGCTACATGGTGGCCATCGCCATCTACGTGCGGCTGGTGCCCGGCCACGCGCCCGAGCAGCAGGAAGCCAGCCGCCTCACCTGGCATGCGATGAAGGGCATCGTGCCCATCGCCGTGATCTTCCTCATCGTGTTCGGCGGCATCTACGCCGGCTTCTTCACGCCCACCGAAGGCGCGGCGGTCGGCGTCGCGGCCACGTTCGTGGCGGCCCTCATCAAGGGCGAGATCACCTGGCAGAAGTTCAAGCACTGCTTCTATGCCACCGCCGAAGGCTCGGCGATGATCTTCCTGATCTTCGTGGGCGCCGACGTGATGAACGCCGCGCTGGCGCTCACGCAGGTGCCGGCGCAACTGGCCGCGGCCGTCGGCAGCTGGGACGTGTCGCCCCTCACGGTGGTGGCGGCGATCCTGGTGTTCTACGTGGTGCTCGGCGCGGTGATGGACGAGCTGTCGATGATCCTGCTGACCATCCCCATCTTCTTCCCGATGGTGATGAACCTGGACTTCGGCATGCCCGCCGAGTCGGTGGCCATCTGGTTCGGCGTGATGGTGCTGATGACGGTGGGCTTCGGCCTGCTGGCGCCCCCGGTCGGGCTGAACGTCTACATCGTCAACAGCATGGCGCGCGACACGCCAATCGGCGAGAGCTACCGCGGCGTGCTGCCCTTCCTGGCCTCCGACACCCTGCGCACCATCCTGCTGCTGTTCTTCCCGCCCCTGTCGCTCTGGCTGGTCCAGTTCGTCGGGTAGCCGCGGCCGGCGCCCGCCGCGACCGGCGCCCACCGCGACAGGCGGGCGCCGCC
>JAEZKX010000323.1 GCA_023436025.1 Pseudomonadota bacterium
CCCTACGGCGCCACCCGCGCCGAGAACCACCGGCTGAAGGTGCGCAGCCTGCCGGAGGAGCCGCTGCGCAATGCCTGCGTGGGCGACCTCAGCGTGGCCGAGAACATGGCGCTGCGCGACTTCGATCGGCCGCCGCTGGCCGCGGGCGGCCGCCTGCGCTTCGCCGCCTGGCGCAGCCGCGCGCGCGACTGGATCGCGGCCTACGGCATCAAGACGCGCGGCGAGGACGCGCCCATCCGCAGCCTGTCCGGTGGCAACGTGCAGCGCGCGGTGCTGGCGCGCGAGCTGGCCGGCGACATCGACGTGCTGATCGCGGCCAATCCGGTGTTCGGCCTGGACTTCGCCGCGGTGGCCGAAATCCACGGCCGCATCCGCGGGGTGCGCGGCCGCGGCGGCGCGGTGCTGCTGGTCAGCGAGGACCTGGACGAACTGCTGGCCCTGGCCGACCGCATCGTGGTGATGAGCGAGGGCCGCATCGTGCACGAGAGCGATGCCGCCAGTGCCGAGCGCCACGTGCTCGGCGCCTTCATGGGCGGCCACGCCGGGGCGCACGCATGATCACGCTGGCCGCGGCCCGGCCCTTCCCCTTTCATTTCGACATGGCCGATACGGCGCTGGTCATGATCGACATGCAGCGCGACTTCCTGGAGCCCGGCGGCTTCGGCGCGTCGCTGGGCAACGACGTGCGCCGGCTGGCAGCCATCATTCCCGCCTGCCGGGCGGTGCTGGCGGCCTGGCGCGAGGCCGGCGGCCTGGTGGTCCACACGCGCGAGGCGCACCGGCCCGACCTGTCGGACTGCCCGAGCGCCAAGCGCAACCGCGGCGACCCCACGCTGCGCATCGGCGACGTCGGGCCCATGGGCCGTGTCCTGGTGGCCGGCCAGCCGGGCTGCGAGATCGTGCCGGCGCTGGCGCCGCAGGATGGCGAGATCGTGCTGGACAAGCCGGGCAAGGGCGCGTTCTACGCCACGCCCTTGCAGCAACTGCTGCAGCAGCGCGGCATCGCCCGCCTGCTGTTCGCCGGCGTGACCACCGAGGTGTGCGTGCAGACCAGCATGCGCGAGGCCAACGACCGCGGCTACGAATGCCTGCTGCTGGAGGACTGCACCGAGAGCTATTTCCCCGGCTTCAAGGCGGCGGCGGTCGAGATGGTTCGCGCCCAGGGCGCCATCGTCGGCTGGACGGCGACCAGCGCGCAGTTGCTGCAGGCGCTCTCGCGGCCGGCTGCGCGCTGATAGAGTCGACGGCGTGCACGCTCCCGTCCGTCCTTCCCGCGCGCCCGGCGCTTCGCACGTCCACCGTTCGCGCGCCGACGAGGTCTACGCGCAGCTCAAGCGCGATGTGGCGGAGTTCAAGCTGGTGCCCGGCGACCGCTTCACCGAGAACGAGATCAGCGAGCGCCTGGGCGTCTCGCGCACGCCGGTGCGCCAGGCCTTGTTCCGGCTGCAGCAGGAGGGATTCGTCGAGGTGCTGTTCAGGAGCGGCTGGCGCGTGCTGCCCTTCGACTTCGACCAGTTCGAGCAGCTCTACGACCTGCGCATGGTGCTGGAGACGACGGCGGTGCACCGCATCTGCGCCGACGACCGCCGGGTCGACCGCGAGCTGCTGGCGCAGCTGGCCGCCATCTGGCTGGTGCCGACGGCCGAGCGCAGCACGGACATGGTGCAGGTCTCGCTGTGGGACGAGCAGTTCCACTGCGCCCTGGTCGCCGCCGCCGGCAATGCCGAAATGGCGCGCGTGCACCGCGACGTGACCGACCGCATCCGCATCATCCGCCGGCTGGACTTCACCAAGCAGATGCGCATCGACGCGACCTACGAGGAGCATGCCCGCATCCTCAAGGCGGTGCAGCGCAAGCGTGGCGACGAGGCCGCGCGCCTGCTGCGCGCCCACATCCAGACCAGCCAGTCCGAGGTGCGCAAGATCACGCTGCACCAGGTGCACCTGGCACGCGCGGGCAAGCTGGGCGGCTGATTCCCTGAGCGTGCGCGCGCGGCGCGGCCAGCTCCGGACGGGGGCCATGCGGATTGCCGTCCTCACAATGGGTGACTCGTGGCGCGCAGTGGCTTGACCTTGGAGCCACTCCAGGCTTTCCAATCTGCCCATGGACCAAGGACGAACCAGTGAGTTGTACCGCCGCCTGCTGCGCGGCTACCAGGCCCTGCCGGCGCACACGCCGCTGGAAGAGCGCTGGACCTGGCTGATGGCCGCCCACGTGGTGGGGCAGATGCGCCTGGGGCTGCACTTCGACAGCCATCTGCGCATGCTGGCGCTGGCCTGGCGCACGCGCGACTGGCGCGAAGTGGGCGGCCAGGCCCTGCGGCTGGCGCTGGTGCCCGTGGGGCATGCGCTGGGGCGCCTGCCCACGGGCAACGTGGGACGCGCCACGGTGAATGCGTTCCGGCCGATGCATCCACCGGCGGCGGTGCGCCGCCTGATCGCGGCGCAGGCCCTGCCGTCCCGGGCTTGAGCCGGTACAGGTCCGGGCATGGCGCCGCTGCGCGGACGGATTGCGCCCGCGCCGGCGAGTGCAGGATCAGGACAGGTGCTTGCCCACGATCCCCGCGAGCTCGAACATCGTGACCTGCGGCTTGCCGAACACCTTCTGCAGCTTGGCATCGGCATTGATCGCGCGCTTGTCCTTCTTGTCCTGCAGGTCGTTGGCCTTGATGTAGTCCCAGATCTTCTTGATCACCTCGGTGCGCGCCAGCGGCTCGGCGCCGACCACGGCGGCCAGTTCGGCGCTGGGCGTCAGGCCCGGCCCGGTCTTGCGCGGCGCCGCGGCCTTCTTGGCGGCCGGCGCCTTCTTGGCCGCGGGGGCCTTCTTGGCCGGCGCCGCCTTCTTCGCCACCGCCGCCTTGGCGGCCTTGGCCGTCGCCTTCACCGGTGTCGGCGGCGTCTTGCCCGCCGCGGTCTTGCGCGGCGGGAACTTGCTGGCACGCGGCTCGAACTGGAAATTGACCTTGCCCGCCTCGGCGTCCCAGGCCAGGTAGGCCTTGAACGGGCGGCGGGTGCGCATGGACACGAACTTGTCCAGCAGGTCGGTCTTGCCGGTGGCCAGCAGCTTGGCCATCTGCTCGCGCTCCACCGGCTGCTGCAGGATGATCTTGCCGCTCTTGAAGTCGCAGGTGGGCGTCGGGTGGTCGGGCGTCGGCACCGAGCGCTCGCACACGTAGTTGCTGCCCCACTCGAAAACGCGGGCGCCGCACTTGGGGCAGGGGCCCAGCGGCTGCTGCGCCGACAGGTCGACCACCTCGCCGGTCTCCGCCGGATCGTCCTCGTTGCCGAAGTCGAACTCCAGCTTCCAGTTCTTCTCTTCCTCGTCGTAGGCCAGCGCGAGTTCGGCGGTGAAGGGCCAGCCGGCCTTGGAGCGGAAACCCTGCAGCGGACCGATGCGCTTGTTGCGCAGGAATTCCTCCACCTCGTGCAGTTCGAACGGCCGCCCCGCCGGGATCTTGGTGAAGGAGAAGCCGCAGGGCTGGCCGCCCTTGGGGCCGATGCAGTTGTAGCGCCGGTAGGTCTCCTGCACCACGCCGCCGCAGTTGGGGCAGGGCGTCTGCAGGGTGGCGTAGTCGCCCGGCACCGTGTCGCGGTCGTACTCCTTGGCCTTCATGACGATGCGCTTCGTCATCTCGGCGATCTCGTGCATGAACTGGTCGCGCGAGAGCTTGCCGTGCTCCATCTGGGCCAGCTTGTACTCCCACTCGCCGGTCAGCTCGGGCTTGCTCAGTTCCTCCACGCCCAGGCCGCGCAGCAGCGTCATCAGCTGGAAGGCCTTGGCCGTCGGGATCAGCTCGCGGCCCTCGCGCAGCATGTACTTCTCGTTGATCAGCCCTTCGATGATGGCCGCCCGCGTGGCCGGCGTGCCCAGGCCCTTCTCCTGCATGGCCTCGCGCAGCTCGTCGTCTTCCACGAACTTGCCCGCGCCTTCCATGGCGCCCAGCAGCGTGGCTTCGCTGTAGCGCGCGGGCGGCCGGGTCTTCAGGTGCTTCGCCTCCGCGGTCTCGGTGCGCACCATCTCGCCCGGCTGGACCGGCACCAGGTTCTGGCCCTTGTCGCCTTCCTTGGCATCCGGGTCCTGGTCGGCGGCTTCCTTGCCGTAGATGGCCAGCCAGCCCGGCTTGACCAGCACCTTGCCTTCGGTCTTGAAGTGGTGGCCCACGGCCTGGCTGATGCGGGTGGTGACCAGGTATTCGGCGCTGGGGAAGAACACCGCCAGGAAGCGGCGCACCACCAGGTCGTACAGCTTCTGCTCCGCCTCCGACAGGCCGCTGGGCGCCTGCAGCGTGGGGATGATGGCGAAGTGGTCCGACACCTTGCTGTCGTCGAACACCCGCTTGATCGGCTTGACGTAGTCCTTGTCGAGGGCCTGCTGCGCGAACGGCGCCAGGTGGCGCATGCCGCTGTCGGCCAGCACGCCCATGGTCTGCTGGACCACCTTCACGTAGTCCTGCGGCAGGTGGCGCGAGTCCGTCCGCGGGTAGGTCAGGGCCTTGTGGCGCTCGTACAGCGACTGCGCCAGGGCCAGCGTGGTCTTGGCGGAATAGCCGAAGCGGCCGTTGGCCTCGCGCTGCAGCGAGGTCAGGTCGAACAGGCCGGGCGGCGCCTGGGTGCTGGGCTTGGATTCCTCGGTGACGGTGGCGGCCTTGCCCCGCACCGCCTCGGCGATGGCCAGGGCCTCCTTCTCGCTCCAGACGCGGTCGGCGCGCTTTTCCGGGTCGTCCGGGTCCTTCTTCCACTTGGGGTCGAACCACTTGCCAGGGTACTCGCCGGCATCGGCGAGGAAGCTGCCGTGGATCTCCCAGTAGTCGCGGCTGACGAACTTGCGGATCTGCTCCTCGCGCTCCACCACGATGGCCAGGGTCGGCGTCTGCACCCGGCCCACGGTGGTGAGGAAGAAGCCGCCGTCGCGCGAGTTGAAGGCGGTCATGGCGCGCGTGCCGTTGATGCCCACCAGCCAGTCGGCTTCCGAGCGCGAGCGCGCGGCGTTGGCCAGGCCCTGCATCTGGCGGTCGGTGCGCAGCTTGTCGAAGCCGTCGCGGATGGCCTGCGGCGTCATCGACTGCAGCCACAGGCGCCGCACCGGCTTGCCCAGCGGCGCCTTGGGCGTGCCGGCGTACTGTTCGATCAGGCGGAAGATCAGCTCACCCTCGCGGCCCGCGTCGCAGGCGTTGACCAGTTCGGTCACGTCCTTGCGCTTGGCCAGGCGCACCACCGCGTTCAGCCGCGACTTGGTCTTGTCCACCGGCTTGAGGTCGAAGTACGGCGGAATCACGGGCAGGTGGGCAAAGCTCCACTTGCCGCGCTTGACGTCGAATTCTTCCGGCGCGTGGATCTCCACCAGGTGGCCCACGGCGCTGGTGACGATGTACTTGTCGTTCTCGAAATACTCGTCGTGCTTGTCGAATTTGCCGGCGACCGGCGTCAGGGCGCGGACGATGTCCTGGGCCACGGACGGCTTCTCGGCGATCACCAATGTTTTCACGGACGGTCCCCTGGAGGTTCTTACAATCGCGCTTTCTCGCGCGCGTACACGCGCATGCGCGCACGTGTACGAATCAAAATTAACAGATTTTTTCTACATGCCGGCCAAAGCTGCCCCCAAGACCAACCGCAGAATCCAGGTCCGCAAGTCGGGCGTGCACGGCAAGGGCGTGTTCGCCCTGCAGGACCTCCCCGCCGGCGAGCGCCTCATCGAATATGTGGGCGAAGTCATCACCTGGAAGGAGGCGCAGCGCCGCCATCCCTGGAATCCCGATGACCCCAACCACACCTTCTACTTCCACGTCGACGACAAGCGGGTGATCGACGCCGCCGTGGGCGGCAACGCCGCCCGCTGGATCAACCATTCCTGCGACCCCAACTGCGAGGCCGACGAGGAAGAGGGCCGGATCTTCATCAAGACGCTGCGCAAGGTGAAGGCCGGCGAGGAACTGAACTACGACTACGGCCTGATCATCGACGAGCCTTATACCAAGAAGCTCAAGGCGGAGTATCCCTGCTGGTGCGGCAGCAAGAACTGCCGCGGCACGCTGCTGGCGCCCAAGCGCCGCAAGTGATTCCCGTCACCGGGTCCTGCGTGTGCACCCCATGAACTGGCCCGCCGAAACCCTGTGGCAGGCCATCGCGCCGCTGCTGCCCGGCTTCACCGTCGAAATCCTGCCGGAGATCGACTCCACCAACAGCGAACTCATGCGCCGCGCCCGCGCCGGCCGCACCGAGCCGACCCTGCTGGTGGCCGAGCGCCAGACGGC
>JAEZKX010000044.1 GCA_023436025.1 Pseudomonadota bacterium
CCTGGCTGGCGCGCTGGCGCGCCCGCTGCGCCGCCGACGCGATGCCGGCGGCCGCGCGCGCCGCGGCGATGCGGCAGGTGAATCACTGGATCATCCCGCGCAACCAGCGGGTGGAAGAAGCGCTGGAAGCGGCATCGACCCAGGACGACCTGGGTCCCTTCGAGCGCCTGCTGGCGGCCGTGCGCGACCCCTACACCGAGCGGCCGGAGAACGCCCGCTATGCGCAGCCCGCGCCGGCGGCGGTGACGGCGGGCTACCAGACCTTCTGCGGCACCTGAGGCCCGCACGGGGAAAGCCCGCACGGGGAATCCCGGCATGGCGTACCCTGCACGTGCTACATGACTTCGCGTGCTGAGCTTCCGCCCATAAGGATCCAAGAAAGAAGTCGTTCGCGTTGCGCGCACCGCGGCCTACAGTGGCCTGCCCACCGTACAACAGACGACCCATGGCCGCCGTACTCCGCCCGCAAGCCCGTACCGATTTCCAGATCCGTCCCTTCGATGCACCGCTGGGCGCCGAAGTCATCGGCCTCGACCTGCGCGAGCCGGTGGACGGCGAAGCATTCGCCCGCCTGCACGCGGCCTTCCTCGCGCACCACGTGCTGGTGCTGCGCGACCAGTGCATCACGCCCGCGCAGCAGGTGGCGTTCACGCGGCGCTGGGGCACGCTGCAGCAGCACGTGCTGCGCCAGTTCGCGCTGCCCGGCCATCCCGAGGTGCTGGTGGTGTCCAACATCCGCGAGAACGGCCAACCCGTCGGGCTGGGCGACGCCGGCCACTTCTGGCACTCGGACCTGTCGTACAAGGAGCGGCCCAGCCTCGGCTCGCTGCTGCATGCCCAGGAGCTGCCGGCCGAGGGCGGCGACACGCTGTTCGCCAACCAGCACCGCGCCTTCGCGGCGCTGCCCGCGACGCTGCAGCAGCGCCTGCGCGGCGTACGCGCCGAGCACCACTACCTCGCCCGCTACGAGGAACTTCGCAGCCGCAATCCCTGGCGGCCGCGGCTGACGCAGTCGCAGATCGACGAGGTCCAGCCGGTGCAGCACCCGGTGGTGCGCACGCACCCGGAGACCGGGCGCCCCGCGCTGTTCGTCAACGAGCACTTCACCACGCGCATCGTCGGCCTGCCGGAGGACGAGAGCCGCGAACTGCTGGCACGGCTCTTCGCCGCCGCCGTGCAGGACAGCCTGGTCTACCGCCACCGCTGGCAGCCGCACGACCTGGTGTTCTGGGACAACCGCAGCGTGCAGCACCTGGCCGCGGGCACGCCCGACGACCAGCGCCGCAAGCTGTACCGCACCACGATCGAAGGCGACCGCCCGTTCTAGTTTTTCCCGCAAGCAAACGGAGTTCTCCATGTCCATTCGCATCACGCGCCGCCACGGCGCGCGGGGCGCGCTCGCCCTGTCGGCCGCCCTCCTGCTGGGCGCCGGCCTGCCACAGGCCGCGCAGGCCGAAGGCCGCATCCGCATCGCCGAACAGTTCGGCGTGGTCTATCTGCTGCTCAACGTGGCGCAGGACCTGCAACTGATCGAGAAGAACGCCAAGGCCCTGGGCGTGCCCGATGCCAAGGTGGAGTTCGTCAAGCTCTCCGGCGGCGGCGCGATCAACGACGCGCTGCTGTCCGGATCCATCGACGTGGCCAGTGCCGGCGTCGGCCCGCTGCTGACGATCTGGGACCGCACCCACGGGCGCCAGAACGTCAAGGGCATTGCATCGCTGGGCAACTTCCCCAACTATCTGATCACGACCAATCCCAACGTGAAGACCATCGCGGACTTCACGGACAAGGACCGCATTGCCACGCCTGCCGTGGGCGTGTCGGTGCAGTCGCGCATCCTGCAGCTGGCTTCGGCCAAGCAGTGGGGCGACGCCCAGTTCGCGAAGCTGGACAAGCTGCAGGTGGCGCTGCCGCATCCCGACGCCACCGCGGCGCTGTCCAAGGGCGGCACGGAGATCACGGCGCACTTCAGCAACACGCCCTTCCAGGAGCAGCTGCTGGCCACCAACCCCAACGCGCGCATCGTGCTGAAGTCCTACGACGTGCTGGGCGGCCCGGCCTCGGCCACGGTCCTGTACGGCACCGAGAAGTTCCGCCGCGAGAACCCCAAGACGTACAAGGCCTTCGTCGACGCGCTGCAGCAGGCGGCCCGCTTCGTCACCAGCAACCCGGAAGCGGCTGCAGACATCTACCTGCGCGTCAACAAGTCCAACGTCGACCGCAAGCTGCTGCTGTCCATCATCAAGAGCCCGGAGGTGCAGTTCACGCTGGCGCCGCGCAACACGCTGCCGCTGGCGCAGTTCATGCACCGCGTGGGCGCCATCAGGAACAAGCCGGCCGGCGCCGGCGACTACTTCTTCGACGACGCGCACAACGCGGGCGGGAGCTGAGCGCCATGGTCGAAGCCGTTCCCCTGCGACCCGCCGCCCAGGTGCCCACCCTGGAAGCGGAGGGCGTGAGCCTCGAATACCGCACCGGTGACCGGGTGGTACGCGCCACCCACCGCGTGAGCTTCGCCGTGCACGAGGCCGAACGCCTGGTACTGCTGGGGCCCTCGGGCTGCGGCAAATCCACGCTGCTAAAGGCTGCCGCCGGCTTCATCACGCCGGTGGAAGGCACGCTGCGCCTGGACGGCACGCCCATCCGCGGGCCGGGCCCGGAGCGCATGGTGGTGTTCCAGGAGTTCGACCAGCTCCCGCCCTGGAAGACGGTTCTGGGCAACGTCGTGTTCCCGCTGTTGGCCACGAAGCGCGTGCCGCGGGCCGAGGCGACCGAGCGCGCCATGCACTACCTGGACAAGGTGGGCCTGGCCGGCTTCGCCCAATCCTTCCCACACCAGCTGTCGGGCGGCATGAAGCAGCGCGTGGCCATCGCCCGCGCGCTGGCCATGCGCCCGCGCGTGCTGCTGATGGACGAGCCCTTCGCCTCGCTCGACGCCCTGACCCGCCGCCGCATGCAGGACGAGCTGCTGGCGCTGTGGGAGGAGGTGCGCTGCACACTGCTGTTCGTCACCCATTCCATCGAGGAAGCCATGCTGGTCGGCCACCGCATCGCGCTGCTGTCGCCGCATCCCGGCCGCATGGTCGCGGAACTCAACGGCCCGTCGCTGAGCGGCGCCGACCCGCAGCAGCTGCAGGCCCGCATCGAGCGCCTGCTGTTCGGCACGACCTCCGCCGCCGCGGCCGCCGCCGCGCGTCTGGCCGCCTGACCCCGCATTGCCATGACCATCTTGCTGCATCCCCCCCTGCGCCCGGAATACGAACGCGCGCCTGAACCGATCGGGGACGCGACGCCGCAGCGGCGCCTGCCGCTGCCCGCGCGCATCTGGCAGGTCGACGGCGTGCGGCGCGCCGCCATCCTGCTGGCCCTGGCCCTCGCGTGGGAGCTGCTGGCGCGCTGGCAAAACAACGATCTGCTGCTGCCCACGGCCACGCAGACGCTGCAGGCGCTGCTGCAGGGCCTGGCCAGCGGCGAGCTGGTGGAAAAGGCGCGCATCTCGCTGGCCGTGCTGCTGCAAGGCTATGCGCTGGGCGCGGCCGGCGCCCTCGCGCTCACCAGCCTGGCGGTGTCGACGCAGCTCGGACGCGACCTGCTGTCCACGCTCACGGCCATGTTCAACCCGCTGCCCGCCATCGCGCTGCTGCCCCTGGCGCTGCTGTGGTTCGGGCTGGGTGCGGGCAGCCTGCTGTTCGTGCTGGTGCACTCGGTGCTGTGGCCGCTGGCGCTGAACACGCATGCGGGCTTCCAGGCCGTGCCCGAGACGCTGCGCATGGCCGGGCGCAACTACGGACTGCGCGGCGTGCGCTACGTCGTGCAGATCCTGGTTCCGGCCGCGCTGCCGGCCATCCTGTCGGGCCTGAAGATCGGCTGGGCCTTCGCCTGGCGCACGCTGATCGCCGCCGAACTGGTGTTCGGCGCCACCTCGGGCCGCGGCGGCCTCGGCTGGTACGTGTTCCAGAACCGCAACGAGCTCTACACCGACCGCGTGTTCGCGGGGCTGGTGCTGGTGATCCTGATCGGGCTGGCGGTGGAGACGCTGGTGTTCGGCACGCTGGAACGCCTCACGGTGCGGCGCTGGGGACAGCAGCGCTGAGGAGCGGAACGCGCCGGAGCCGCCCGCCCGTCCGCCGTCCGCCGTCCGCCGTCCGCCCGTCCGCCCGTCCGCCCGTCCGCCCCGTCCGCCCCGTCCGCCCTACAGCATGAATCCGGCGAAGAAATCCGCCAACGACTGGTGCGCCGCCAGCGGCAGCACGTGCGCCACGTACTGGTCCGGCCGCACCACCACCAGCGCACCCTGCGCGCGGTCGACGCCGCGCAGCGCGAAGATGTCGGACTTCGGGTCGGCGCTGAACACCTTCTCGTAGTCGACCAGGCCATGCCGCCCCTTGCGGGGCAACAGCAGGGGCGGCAGCGCGCCGATGTCCAGCGTGCGGTGGTCCTGCTGGAAGACCGCGCGCAGGTCGAACACCGCATCGATGTCCTGGCCCGGACGCATGGTTCTGCGGATCGGGGACTCAGGCGATGTCTCGAGGAAGGCGCACAGGTCGCGCAGGCCGGCGTCTTGCGCGCCGGCGAAGGCATAGAGCCGCCAACGCCCGTCGGCCTTGCCGGCATGGCCCAGGTGCACCGGCTTGGCGTCGGACACGCGCAGCACCGGCGCCGAATGGAAGCGCGTGCCGATGATGAAGCCCTGCGCCAGCTGCTGGTGCGTGGCTTCGCCCCGGATGATGGACGGCTGGTAGTGCGTGCCGACGCCGGCGGTGAAGCGGCCGTGGCGTTCGAAGTAGCGCTGGAACTCCTTCGGGTCCACGCCTTCGCCGCCGGCGGCGGCCTGCTTGGCGCGGTCGCTGAACATCTTCGCCCACTCGCGGTCGAAGTCGATCAGCGCCTGCGCCGCCGGCTGGCGCTCGTCCGAGTAGGTGTGCAAGAGCGCCGGCGCGCACTGGCCGCGCAGCACCGCCGCCAGCTTCCAGCCGAGGTTGAAGGTGTCCTGCATGGAGAAGTTCATGCCCTGCCCCGCCTTCGGGCTGTGCGTGTGGCAGGCATCGCCGGCGATGAACACGCGCGGCGCGCGCTGCGTGTCGCCGGCGGGCACGTCGTCGTACTTGTCGCAGATGCGCTGGCCGATCTCGTAGACCGACCACCACGGCACCTCCTTCACCTCCAGCGTGTAGGGGTGCAGGATGCGGCGCGCGGTGTCGACCAGCTGCTCCAGCGTGATGCCGCGGCTGGACACGCGCTCGTCCTCGCCGAGCTTGTCCATCTCCACGTACAGGCGCACCAGGTAGCCGCCCTCGCGCGGAATCACCAGCAGGTTGCCCGCGGCCGACTGCACCGCCGACTTGTAGCGGATGTCCGGGAAGTCGGTGACCGCCAGCACGTCCATCACGCCCCAGGCCTGGTTGGCCGAGTCGCCGGCCAGCTGGCGGCCGATGGACTTGCGCACGCCGCTGCGCGCGCCGTCGCAGCCGACCACGTAGCGCGCCTGCACCGTCTCTGCCACGCCGCCGCGGTCGAGGCGCACCGTGACCGGATACTCGCCCTCGCCCACTTCCAGGTCGACGAAGCGACGGCCGTAGTGCGGCTCCAGCCGGGTGGGCGCGTTGCGCATGGACTCCAGGTAGAAGTCGTGCACGCGGGCCTGGTTCAGCACCACGTGCGGAAACTCGGAGAGCCCGTCCTCCACGTCCTGCACGCGGCCATGCCGCACGATGCGGGCGCCGTCGCGCTCGTCGGGTTTCCAGAAGGTGACCTCGTTGATCCAGCAGGCCTCGCGCTCGACCCGGTCGGCGAAGCCGAAGGCCTCGAACATCTCCATGGTGCGGCAGGCAATGCCGTCGGCCTGGCCCAGCTGCAGCGGGCCGTCCTTCTGCTCCACGATGCAGGTGCGGATGTCGGGGAAGGCGGCGAGCTGCGCCGCCAGCGTGAGGCCCGCGGGACCGCAGCCGACGATGAGGACGTCGACCTGGGCGGGCAGGCGGTCGGGGTCGTGGGAGGCGCCGGGCGCGGCCTCGGCCAGGCGCGGATCGCCGGGGCGGAATCCGTTGAGGTGGAATTGCATTGCTGTCGTCTCTCGCTCGGCCTCTGCGGGCCGCGGGCCAACAGCATACCGCGCGGCGTCGCCTCAACCGGCGGCGGCCAGGCCTGGCCGCAGCAGCGCCGGGCCGCGCGGGAACAGCAGCGCGATGCCGGCAGCCGCCAGCCCCACCAGTGCCGATCCGATGTAGAGCCAGGCATAGCTGCCGAACCGGTCGTACAGCCAGCCGCCGAGGAAGGGGCCCAGCGCCATGCCCAGGCTGGACAGCAGCGTCGCCGCGCCCAGCACCGTGCCCTGGATGCGCGGACTGAAGGCTTCGCGCGCCAGCGCCGCGTACAGCGGCATGGTGCCGCCATAGGCGGCGCCGAACACCAGCGCCACGCCGTAGAAGCCGCCCAGCTGGTTCACCGCCAGGTAGGACACGGTGGCCACCGCCTGCACCAGCAGGCCGGCCACCAGCACCGGCTTGGCACCGAAGCGGTCCGCCAGCATGCCGAAGAGAAGGCGGCCGCCAAGGCCGCCCACGCCTTCCATGCTGTAGATCGTGACGGCGGCCACCATGGGCAGGCCGCAGCCGATGGCATAGCTGACCGTGTGGAAGATCGGCCCCGAGTGGGCCGCGCAGCAGGCGAAGAAGGCGCCCGCCAGCACCAGGAAGGCACGCGAGCGCAGGGCCGCGCGTGCGTCGGCCGGCATCGTGCTGCTGGGCC
>JAEZKX010000262.1 GCA_023436025.1 Pseudomonadota bacterium
GGCGCTGGCGCTGGCCGCGGCGCTGGTGGCGCCGGTGCAGGCGATGGCGCGGGCGCCTCGCCGGCCTGGTCCGGCGTCTCGCCCATGCGGCGTTTGCGGATCATCGCCTCGAAGGCACTTTCCGAGCCCTCGCCGCTGCCCCATGGCGATTCGCCAGGCGTAGGCGGCGGCGCGTCATGCGGATTCATGGGCCCAGCCCGGGCGCCGGGTCTTCGCCCGCGGGGCCGGTGACGCACCATGGCTGGCGCGCCTGCGTCTGCAACCGTGCCAGCGCGCTGGCGGCACCTTCGCCCGAGGCGCCGGAATCCCCGGGCTCTCCCTCCGCAATGGGCTGCCCGGGTGTCCGCTGGTCCTGCCTGCCCTCGGTCGAATCGCTCACGTGCTGTCCCTCCCTCGGAGCCGGGCCCGCTGCCTCAGCCTTCGCGCCATTGTTGGGGCGTGCAAACGGCTGAGCCGTCGGAAGTGGCATCCGCGGGGTGTAGGAAAGACGCGCGCTGCATGCCGCCGGACAGCTGCTTGGGATCGTGGTGCCCGAAGTCCGCCAGGCCCACCTTGCCGAGGAAATGCCGCGCGAGCTCCTGCTGGCGGGCGGCCGGCAGTCCCTTCTCGCGCAGGCCGAAGCACACGTTCTGCAAGGCGGTGCTGAGCGGCGCCAACGTCGCGCGGCCGGTGTATCCGGGCAGCCGCTACAGCATCGCGGGAGAATTCCAGGCATGACATGGAATCTCGTGAAACTCGATGAAGCGGCGGCGACGCCCTGGCGCAACGGCGGCGGCACCACCCGCGAACTGCTGGCCTGGCCCGACGCGCAGGAATGGCAGGCCCGCATTTCGGTGGCCGACGTCGAACAGGACGGCCCGTTCTGCGCCTTCCCCGGCATCGAACGCTGGTTCGCGGTGCTCGATGGCGTCGGCGTGGAGCTGCGCTTCGAGGGCCAGGCCAAGCTGGTGCGCGCGGGCGTTCCGTTCCGCTTCGATGGCGGCGTGGCCATGCATTGCAAGCTGCCGGCCGGACCGACGCGCGACCTCAATCTGATGGCCCCGCCCGGCCGCGGCCAGATGCGGCATGTCGTTCCCGGCGACCGCGTGAACGGCAGCGGCCGCCGGCTGGTCGCCCTGTTCGCCTACGAATCCCGCGCCTCGCTGCTGTGGCAGGGCGTGGAGACCGACTTCGCCGCCGACACCCTGGCCTGGCGCGTTGCCGAGGGCGAGACCACCGGCCAGATGCGCTCCGGTGCCGGCTGGTGGCTCGAGGTGGCCCTGTGACGGCCCAGGTCTGGACCCGCTGCCAGGCCGCCACCATGGTGGCCGGCTCGGGCTACGGCCTGGTCGCCGACGCGGCGCTGGTGGCCGAAGACCCTCGCCTGGGTCGGGCCGCGCGCCGAACTGCCCGCGCGCTGGCGCGATGCCGTCACGCACCACTGCGGCGGCGTGCTGGTGACGCCAGGCCTGGTCGATTGCCACACGCACCTGGTGTTCGGTGGCGACCGCGCGCAGGAGTTCGAGCAGCGCCTGCAGGGCGCGAGCTACGAGGCGGCTCGGCGTTGAAGACCGGAGCCGGACGCAAAAGTCGCGAAAGTTGCGCGAAAGTCGCGAAAGAACCGCCAGAAAGAATTTCTTCTTCCCGAAGTCTTTCGCGACTTTTGCGAAACCTTTGCGACTTTTGCGTCCGGCTGTTCCGGTATTCCGGTATTCCGCTGGTTGGCTGAACGGCTGACGCCGTTTCCGCTCAGCCCTTGTCGGCCCCGGGCTGCGGCACGATGCGCAGGTAGGGCTTGGGCGCCTTCCAGCCCTGCGGATAGATCTTCTTCGCGTCCTCGTCGCTCACCGAGCCGGCGATGATCACGTCCTCGCCCGGCTTCCAGTTCACCGGCGTGGCCACCTTGTGCTGCGCGGTCAGCTGCATGGAATCGACCACGCGCAGGATCTCGTCGAAGTTGCGGCCCGTGGTCATCGGGTAGGTCATCATCAGCTTGATGCGCTTGTCCGGGCCGATGACGAAGACCGAGCGCACCGTCTGGTTGGTCATGGCGGTGCGGCCGTCGATGGTGGTCTCTTCGGCCGGCAGCATGTTGTAGGCCTTGGAGACGGCCAGGTCCTTGTCGCCGATGATGGGGTAGCCCACCTTGCAACCCTGCGTCTCCTCGATGTCGTCCAGCCAGCGGCTGTGGCTGTCGATGGGGTCGACGCTCAGGCCGATCAGCTTGACGTTGCGCTTCTGGAACTCCGGCTCGATGCGCGCCATGTAGCCCAGCTCGGTAGTGCACACGGGCGTGAAGTCCTTGGGATGGGAGAACAAGATGGCCCAGCTGTCGCCGATCCAGTCGTGGAACCGGATCCTGCCCTGCGTGGTGTCGGCCGTGAAGTCGGGTGCGATGTCGTTGATGCGCAGTGACATGGTCGTGTTTTCCTCGGGTGCAGTCGACCGATGATGATGCGCCCCCGGCGCGCCGCATGTCAACGAAGCATGCCGCATGAGCTCATGGCTCGGCCGTGGGCAGCTCAACCGCCGCGCGGCTGGAACTGGCTCGGCGGCTGGCCCAGGGCCGCCTTGAACATCGCGGTGAAGGCACTTTCGCTGGCATAGCCGGTTGCGGCCGCCACGTGGCTCACCGGCGTGCCGCGCGCGAGCAGCGGCAGCGCGTGCGCCAGCACCGCCTGCTGGCGCCACTGCTGGTAGCTCAGGCCGAGCTGTTCGCGAAACAGGCGCGCCATCGTGCGTTCGCTGGCGCCGACCGAGGCGGACCACTGCGCCAGGGTTGCGCGCTCGGCCGGCGCGCGCAGCACCGCGTCGCACAGCGCGCGCAGGCGCTTGTCGCCGCTGTGCGCCGAGGGCAGTGGCACGCCCAGCGCCTGCGTGTCGGCGCCGTGCAGTTCATCGAGCAGCAAGGCGGTGAGCAGGACCTCGCGCGCGGGCGGCAGCGGCGCGGCGTCGAGCGCCAGTACCAGCTCGCGCAGCAGCGGTGACACCACCAGCACGCGGCAGCCACTCCAGCCCGGCGGGGTCACCGAAGCGTCCAGGTAGCAGGAGCGGAACTGCGCGGCTTCCAGCGCGTGCACCGAGTGCAGCGTGCCCGGCGCGATCCACACGGCGCGCGATGGAGGGACGATGTAGGTGACGTCGCGGCCCGCCGGGTCGGCCGCCGCGCTCACCTGCACGATGCCGCTGGCGCAATAGGCGAGCTGCGCCCAGGCATGGCGGTGCGGCTCGAAGTGCGCGTCGGCCGGCATGGAGCGCGAGCGCACGCGCACCGGCCGGCCAGCGTCGGGCTGGAAGGGATCGGTATCGCCCACGGGCACCGGGCGCGACGGTCGCGGCATTGGCCGATTCTCGCCGAATCCTGGCGTTCCGTCGCATTCCGGAAGCGCCTGCCGCGGCTACGATCGCCGCCATGTCCCCCGCATCCACGGTCCCTCCGGCCGGCCCCACCCCCTGGCGCCACGACGCCGGGCTGATCGGCCTGGTCGGCATCGCCCACCTCGTGAGCCATTTCTGCCAGCTGCTGCTGGCGCCCCTGTTCCCCTGGCTGAAGGACGCGCTGCACGCCAGCTACACCGAGCTCGGCTTCCTGATGACGCTGTTCTTCGTGGTCTCGTGCGTGGTGCAGACCAGCTCGGGCTTCCTGGTCGACCGCTTCGGGCCGCGCCCCATCCTGTTCGCCGGCCTGGGGCTGCTGGCCACGGCCGCTTTCGGCTTCGCCGCGAGCCCCGACTACTGGACCATGGCCTTCTTCTCCATCGTCGCCGGCGTCGGCAACGGCGTGTTCCATCCGGTCGACTACACGCTGATCAACCGCAAGGTGAGCGCACCGCGCCTGGGCCATGCGTACAGCGTGCATGGCATCACCGGCGCCCTGGGTTGGGCCTTGGCGCCGGTGCTGCTGGTGCCGCTGGCCATCGCCTTCGGCTGGCGCCTCGCGCTGGTCGGCGCGGGCGTGTTCGCCACGGCGGTGCTGGCGCTGCTGTGGTTGCATCGCGCCCGGCTGCAATTGCCGCCGCCGACGCCATCGGCGGCTGGTGCGCAGGCCGCCAAGGGCGGCAGCAGCCTGGATTTCCTGCGCCTTCCCGCGGTGTGGATGTGCTTCGCCTTCTTCTTCGTGTACGCCGTGATCCTGAGCGGCGTGCAGGCCTTCGCGCCCGAGGCGGCGCGCCACCTGCACCAGGTGCCGGTGGCGCTGGCCGCCACCTGCCTGTCGGTCTACATGGTGTGCAGCGCCGGCGGCATGGTCTTGGGCGGCTTCCTCGCAGCGGATGCGGCACGCTGCGAGCGCGTCGTGGGCGCGGCCTTCGGCGCCGCGGCGCTG
Source organism: Pseudomonadota bacterium (assembly GCA_023436025.1). GTDB lineage: Bacteria > Pseudomonadota > Gammaproteobacteria > Burkholderiales > Burkholderiaceae_C > Ramlibacter. The sequence goes on from JAEZKX010000262.1 coordinate 4,304, forward strand.
GTGGCGCTGGCGATCGGCTTCCTCTCCTTGCCGGCCTTCGCGGTGCCGGTGTTGTTCGGCGCCATGGGCTTCGCCAGCGGCATCGCGGGCCCGTCGCGCGACCTGCTGGTGAAGCGCTCGACGCCGGACAACGCCAGCGGCCGCGTCTACGGCGTGGTGTATTCTGGCCTCGACATCGGCCAGGCCGTGGCGCCGCTGGCCTTCGGCATCCTGATGGACCAGCGCAACTACCAGGGCGTGTGGCTGGGCCTGGTCGTGTTCCAGGGCCTCCTGATCGCCAGCGCGTTCAACGTGCGCAAGGCGCGCAGGACGGCGCTGGCGGCGGCCTGAATTTCCGCGAGGGAAGCGGAAGACGACGCTGGACGCAGACACAACGGACAGCCGGACGCAGAGGACGCGAAGTTTACGCAGAGGGACGCAAAAGAAGACTTCCTGAGTTTTTCTGAACTCCTTTTTGCGTCTTCTGCGTATCTTTCGCGTCCTCTGCGTCCGGCTGCCCGCATTCGGGTGTTCGCGGAGTTCGAAGTTACATCCCCGCGCTATCCTTGCGGCATGTACGCCGAGTATTACGGGCTGAGGCAGGAGCCGTTCTCCATTGCGCCCGACCCGCGCTTGCTGTTCATGAGCGAGCAGCACCGCGAAGCGCTGGCGCACCTGCTGTACGGGGTGCAGGGCGGTGGCGGCTTCGTGCTGCTCACCGGCGAAATCGGCACCGGCAAGACCACCGTCTGCCGCTCCTTCCTCGACCAGGTGCCCGCGCATGTCGATCTGGCCTACATCTTCAATCCCAAGCTCACGGTGCTGGAGCTGCTGGAGACGGTGTGCCACGAGTTCGGCATCGCGCTGCCGGCGGGCCGGCCGCAGCCCACGGTCAAGGACTTCCTCGACCCGCTCAACGCCTTCCTGCTGCAGGCCCACGCCGCCGGCCGCAGCGCCGTGCTGGTGATCGACGAAGCGCAGAACCTGGCGGCCGACGTGCTGGAGCAGTTGCGCCTGCTCACCAACCTCGAGACGCATGAACGCAAGCTGCTGCAGATCATCCTGATCGGCCAGCCCGAGCTGCGTGCCATGGTGGCGCGGCCCGAACTCGAGCAGCTCGCCCAGCGCGTGATCGCGCGCTACCACCTGGGTCCGCTGGGCGAGGCGGAAACCGCGCAATACGTGCGCCACCGCCTCGAAGCCTGCGGCCTGCAGCGGCCGCTGCCCTTCGACCGGGGCGCGCTGCGGCGCATCCACGCGGCCAGCGGCGGCGTGCCCCGTCGCATCAACCTGCTGTGCGACCGCGCCCTGCTGGGTGCCTACGCCAACGGCCAGCGGCAGATCGAACGCGCGGTCGTGGACCAGGCGGCGCAGGAGGTTTACGGCAGCGA
>JAEZKX010000123.1 GCA_023436025.1 Pseudomonadota bacterium
CTGGGGCGCGGCTTCCCCATCATCGGCGTGGGCGGCATCCTCAGCGCCGAGGACGCGCTGTCCAAGCTGCAGGCGGGCGCCGACGTGGTGCAGCTCTACACCGGGCTGATCTACAAGGGACCGGCGCTGGTCGACGAGGTGGCGCGCGCATTCCGGCGCGAGGCCGCATTGCGCCGCTGAAGCGGTACGGGGACGTGGCGGCCGACGCGCCACCCCCGCGTCACCGGGCCGCGCCGGCCTCGTCCATGCAAGCGGCCACGGATTCGGCGATCGCCAGCGCGCTCGTGAGCCCCGGCGACTCGATGCCGAACAGGTTGACCAGCCCGGCGATGCCGTGCTGCGCGGGCCCGTCGATGCGGAAATCCGGCGCCTTCTCGTGCGGCCCGTGGATCTTGGGCCGCACGCCGCTGTAGCTGGGCACCAGCGCGCCGTCCGGCAGACCGGGCCAGTAGCGCCGCACCTCGTCGTAGAAGCCAGCGGCCCGCGCCGGGTCCACCACGTAGTCGATTGCCTCCGGCGCATCCCCATCCAGCCACTCGAGGTCGGGACCGAACTTGGCCTGGCCGCCCAGGTCCAGCGTGAAGTGCGTGCCCAGGTGGGCATCGGAGGGCGCCGGGTAGACCAGGCGCGAGAACGGCGCGCGGCCCGCCAGCGCGAAGTAGTTGCCCTTGGCATGCCAGGCGCGCGGCACGTAGCGCGCATCCAGCCCCTCGAAGCGGCGCGCCAGGGCGCAGGCATGCAGCGCCGCCGCATTGACGACGATGGACGCGGCCAGTTCACTGCCGTCGGCGAAGCGCACCACATGCGGCTGGTCCGCCCGCGCCGCCAGGGTGGCGCCGGCCACCTCGGCGCCGAACGCCACCAGGCCGCCGGCGCGCTCCAGGTCGCCCTGCAGGGCCAGCATGAGGCCGTGGCTGTCGACGATGCCCGTGGTGGGCGACGACAGCGCGGCGATGCAGCGCAACTCGGGTTCCAGCGCCGCAGCCTGGGCGGCATCCAGCCATTCCACCGGCACGCCGTTGGCGGCGGCGCGGTCCTGCAGTCCGCGCAGGGCCTGCACTTCGGCGGCACTGTTGGCCACGGTCAGCTTGCCGCAGCGGCGGTGCTCGACGCCGTGCGAGGCGCACAGCGCGTACAGCAGCTCCTTGCCGCGCACGCACAAGCGCGCCTTGCGCGAGCCGGGCAGGTAGTACAGGCCCGCGTGGATCACCTCGCTGTTGCGCGAGCTGACCCCTTCGCCGATGCCGTCGCGCGCCTCGGCCACGATGGTCTCGTGGCCGGCCTGCGCCAGCGCGCGGCCGACGGCCAGGCCCACCACGCCCGCACCGATCACCAGCGCACCCACCCGCTCCATCAGCGCGCGCCCCGCGGGTTTGGCTCCATCTTCGGCATGCCGCCATTGTCCCCGATGAGCCTTGCGTGGGCCGCCTGCCGCTGAACCGGACTGCGGGCCCACTACGCGCCAGCCGGCCGCACAGGCCGGCCGCTCAGGCGCCGAACTCGCGGCGCAGCTGCTGCGCGGCCTGCACCATGGCCGCCAGCTTGCCCTGGGCCGTTTCGCGCGCCAGGTACTTCATGCCGCAGTCGGGCGCCAGGATGATCTGCTCCGGCTTCACATGCGCCAGCGCCCGGCGCACCCGTGCGGCCACCACTTCGGGCGTCTCCACTTCGGGGTCGGACAGGTCGATGCAGCCCAGCAGGAACTGCTTGCCCGCCAGCTGTTCCAGCACCGCCGTGTCCAGGTTCGACTGCGCCGTCTCCAGCGACACCTGCTGGCAGCTGCAGCCGGCGAGTTCGGGCAGGAAGGAGTAGCCGCTGGGACGCTCGTGGATGATGTGGGCGTAGCCGAAGCAGATGTGGACGCAGGTCGTGCCTTCGATGCCTTCGAGCGCGCGGTTCAGCGCCTTCAGCCCGTACTGCCGGGCCTTCTCGGGACGCGCCTGCATGTAGGGCTCGTCGATCTGCACCACGTCGGCACCGGCAGCGAACAAGTCGCGGATTTCCGCGTTGACCGCGACGGCATAGTCCATCGCGGCCTCCTCCTCGCTGGCATAGAAATCGTTCTGCGCCTGCTGCGTCATGGTGAACGGGCCGGGGACGGTGATCTTGGTCCGGCGGGTGGTGTGGCGCTTGAGGAACTTCAGGTCCTCCACCTCCACCGGGTGCTTGCGCCGGATGCGGCCGACGATGCGCGGCACGGGATTGGGATGGCCCGAGCGGTCGAGACCCACGCCATGGTTCTCCATGTCGATGCCTTCCAGGGCAGTCGCGAAGCGGTTGCTGTAGCTCTCGCGCCGGATCTCCCCGTCGGACACGATGTCGAGCCCGGCCTCCTCCTGCGCCCGGATGGCCAGCAGCGTGGCGTCATCCTGCGCCTGGGCCAGGTAGGGTTCCGGCAGGCGCCACAGCTCCCGGGCCCGCACGCGCGGCGGAAAGCGGCCTCCGAGCTTGGCGCGGTCGATCAGCCACTCGGGCTGGGGAAAGCTGCCGACGATGGTGGTGGGGAACAGCAATCGCGTCTCCTGGTGATGGAGCCGCGACTGTGGCACGGACCCGCGCCAGCCGGGATCGGCGGCGTCGGGTCCGCCTGGGCGGCCTGGCGCGATTGTGGCGCGCCACCGCCTTGTCGTCAGCCCCTGCTCTGGGGCTGCACCTTGCCGTTCGACACGACGTAGCGCTGGCGGCCACGGTCGGAGGGCTTGCTCCACTCGATGTAGCCCTGCGACTGGGC
>JAEZKX010000216.1 GCA_023436025.1 Pseudomonadota bacterium
GCCCACCCCCGCGCCAACTCCGGCGCCAACGCCGCCCACGCCCGCGCCGACGCCGACCCCGGCGCCACCGCCGCCCACACCGGCGCCCACGCCCACGCCCCCGACGCCACCCACGCCGACGCCGACACCAACACCCGCACCGTCACTGCCTGCGCCCACGCCGCCGACCCCGCCCACACCCAGTGCATGGGCGCAGCCCAGCGCGCCCGCCATCGCCAGGGCCAACAGGCCCACCTTGCATTTCGATTTGCCTTGCATGCTTTGCTCCTGACATCAGTTGCTGGTGGCGCCGCGCCTGCGCAGCCGCGCCGTGAGAAAACCATGCTCCTGAAACCGGACGTGTTGAATGCGTCGGCGGGCGCCAATGCAAGCGTCTACCGAAGCTGACGTCGAGCATCTGTAACCCAGGCCGTCGATGGACAAGCAGGAAATTCCTTTAAACCGGCCAGTAACAGTGCGCGCCTTTTTCGCGGTTGGATGCGTGACTGCCGGTTAGGCGTGTGTCGTCAGGTTGCAATCGTGAAAAGCGCGCGCTCGAGGATTTGTTGGCATCCGCGTAGGGCTTCGCTCCGGTGGAGCTGGTGGCACACCGGCAGGCCCGGCCCGCCTGAGCTGCGGATAATGGCCTCTGAGACAACATGAACGCACCCGAAACCCTCTCACGCTGGGACGGAGCCGGCTCCAGCCGCGTGCCCTTCTGGGCCTACACCGACCTGCAGCTGCACCGGCTGGAGCTGGAGCGCATCTTTCATGGCGCCCACTGGTGCTATGTCGGCCTCGAAATCGAGGTGCCGAACCCCGGGGACTTCAAGCTCACCGCAGTGGGCGAACGCCAGGTCATCCTGGTGCGCGACCGCTTCGCGAAGAAGGACGGCGTCGACCATGGCCTGCGGGTCGTCGAGAACCGCTGCGCCCACCGCGGCGTGCGCTTCCTGCGCCAGCCGCAGGGCAATGCGCGCAGCTGGACCTGCCCCTACCACCAGTGGACCTACAAGCTCGATGGCGAGCTGGCCGGACTGCCTTTCAAGAACGGCGTCAAGGCGGTGGACGAGGCGGGCGCCCCCTGCGTCCAGGGCGGCATGCCGGCGGACTTCGACGTGAAGCAGCACGGCCTGACGCGCCTGCGCGTGGCGGTGTTGCACGGCCTGGTGTTCGCCACCTTCAGCGAGGAGGCCGAGCCGCTGGAGGAATACCTGGGGCCGCAGATCCTGCCCTGGATCGAGCGCATCTTCCGCGGCCGCAAGCTCACGCTGCTAGGCTACAACCGCCAGCGCATCCCGGGCAACTGGAAGCTGATGATGGAGAACATCAAGGACCCGTACCACCCGGGTTTGCTGCACACCTGGTTCGTCACCTTCGGCCTGTGGCGCGCGGACCAGAAGAGCCGCATGGTGATGGACGCGCACGGCCGCCACGCGGTGATGATCTCGCGCCGCAACGAGGGCGGCGAGAACAAGGCGGTGACCCAGGGCGTCACCAGTTTCCGCGGCGACATGGTGCTGCACGACGACCGCCTGCTGGACGTGGTGCCCGAACCCTGGTGGACCATCGACGACCCGTCGCGCCCCGGCACGCCGATCACGCCCACCGTCACCATGCTCACGCTGTTTCCCAGCCTCATCATCCAGCAGCAGGTGAACTCGCTGTCCACGCGCCACATCGTGCCGCGCGGCGAGGGCGCCTTCGATTTCGTGTGGACCCATTTCGGCTTCGCCGACGACGACGAGGCCATGGTGCGGCGGCGCCTGCGCCAGGCCAACCTGTTCGGCCCGGCCGGCTTCGTCAGCGCCGACGACGGCGAGGTGATCGAGTTCAGCCAGGAGGGCTTCCGCCAGTGGGGCGAGGACGGCAGCACGCTGTGCGAGCTGGGGGGCACCGGCACCGAAGGCACGGAACACATGGTGACCGAGACGCTGATCCGCGCGATGTACGCCTACTGGCGCAAGGTGATGGGCGTATGAGCGACCACGCGACGACGGCGCGCCAGGTGCAGGCGGATTTGCTGCTGCAGCTGGAGATCGACCGCTTCAACGCGCGCTATGCGGCGGCGCTGGACGAGAAGCGCTACGACGACTGGCCCGGCTTCTTCGTGGAGGACGGGCGCTACACCGTGCAGGCGCGCGAGAACTTCGACCGCGGCCTGCCGCTGGCGCTGATCGCCCTGGAAAGCCAGGGCATGATGAAGGACCGCGTCTACGGCATCACGCAGACCATCTACCACGGGCCGTACTACACGCGGCACGTGGTGGGGCCGGCCCTTCTGCTGGAGGAAGGCGGCGGTCGGATCCGCGCCCAGGCGAACTACGCCGTGTTCCGCACCCGTCCGGGCGATGCCAGCGAGGTGTACAACGTGGGCCGCTATGTGGACACGTTCGTGCGCCAGCCGGCCGGCCTGAAGCTGGCCAGCCGGCTGTGCGTCTACGACAGCGAGATGGTGCTCAACTCGCTCATCTATCCGATCTGAAGGCGGTGTGTTCGGTGGCAGGGTTCGCGGTGCGAACCCCATCGCCGAGGACCGGCTTCGGCGCGGATCAGCGCTTGGCGGCCTGGTTGCCGATGTAGGCACCGGCGCCAGCGCCCAGCAGGGTGGCGCCCGTGCCACCCACGGCGGAACCCACCAGGCCACCCACCACGGCGCCGCCCACGGTGCCGGCGGTCGTGCGGTCCATCGTCGCGCAGCCACCCAGGCCCAGCAGGGAAACAGCGGTCACGACAGCGGCAACAAATTTCGTCTTCATGATCATCCCTTCAAATCGAATCGTTCGACAAGCCGCAGGAGGTGCGGCCAACCTGTGCGAATGACTGTAGGCAAGGGCTTGTTGCCGGGCTGTAGGAACCACTTGACTCGCGCTGTCGTCCGGCCGCATCGGGCTGTGCAGGGCGCGGGCGCGGCGCGCGCGCGGCGGGCGCGCATGTCCGGGCCTCGCTAGGAACGAATGTTCACACCGTCCGGTTGCGCGCCAGCGGGGGATTGCGGGCGAAATAGCGCTGGATGCCGCGCACCAGGGCATCCGCCAGCTGCTCCTGGTAGTCGGCGCTGCGAAGTTTCTGCTCCTCCTCGGGGTTGCTGATGAACGCGGTCTCCACCAGCACGCTGGGGATGTCCGGCGCCTTCAGCACCGCGAAGCCGGCCTGCTCGACGCGCGGCTTGTGCAGCCGCCCGACGTTGCCGATCTCGCCGAGCAGGGCCGAGCCGAGCTGCAGGCTGTCCTTGATCTGCGCCGTGGTGCTCATGTCGAGCATGGCGCGCATGACGTGGGTGTCCTGCGACTTGATGTTGACGCCGCCAATCAGGTCGGCCTGGTTCTCCTTCTGCGCCATCCAGCGCGCCGCCGTGCTCGACGCGCCCGACTGGCTCAGCGCGAACACGCTGGCGCCGCGCGCCTTGGGGGTGATGAAGGCATCGGCATGGATGCTGACGAACAGGTCGGCCTGCACCCGCCGTGCCTTCTCGACGCGCACGCCCAGCGGCACGAAGAAGTCGGCGTCGCGGGTGAGGAAGGCGCGCATCGGGCTGCCGTTGACCTCGCCGGCGTTGATGCGCTCGCGCAGCAGGTGCGCGATGCGCAGCACCACGTCCTTCTCGCGCGTGCCCGAGGGCCCGATGGCGCCCGGGTCCTCGCCGCCGTGGCCAGGGTCGAGCGCGATGATGATCAGGCGGTCGGTGCGCGACGGCGGCGCCGGCTTGGCCACCTCCGCGGCCGGCGGGCGCGGCGTGCGCTGCGGCAGTTCGGCGATCAGGTCGCCCAGGGGATCGGCGCGCCGCGGGGCAGCTGGCGCCGGCTGGGGCTTTTCCTTCAGCCGCTCGGCAATCAGCGCCTCCAGCGGATCCACGGGCTTGGGCGGGAAGAAGTCGACCACCAGCCGGTGCTGGTAGGCGGCGATGGGCGGCAGGCTGAACACCTGCGGCACCGCCACCTGCTTGAGGTCGACTTCCAGGCGGACCGTGCCGGGCGCCTGCTGGGCCACGCGCACGGCGTGGATGTACGGGTCTTCGGGTCGCACCTTGGCCACCAGCTCGCGCAGGGCGGAATCGAGGTCCAGTCCCTCGACGTCCAGCGCGAAGCGGGGCGGGTCGGTGCCGACCACCGACTTGCTCTTGAGCAGGCCGTCGGACTCGATGGTCAGGCGCGTGTAGTCGGGCGCGGGCCACAGGCGCACCGCGACCACCGTGGCGCCGCGCGCGATCTGGTGCGCGCCCAGCAACAGCACCAGGCTGCCGCCGACGAGGTGGCGCCGCTTCATCGCAGCAGCTCCGCGCCGCGCGGGGTGCGCGCCTGCAGCGTGACGGTGCGGGTGGTGCCGTCGGCCGCCAGCGCGATGTGCAGGTCCAGGTCGGCCGCAGGCAGCACGGCCTGGGCCTTCTCGGGCCATTCGGCCAGCTTGACGCCGGGGCCGGCGAAGATGTCGCGCAGGCCCGCGTCCTCCCATTCGCGCGGATCGTCGAAGCGGTAGAAGTCGAAGTGCCAGGCAGGGAAGCGCGGCAGCTCGTAGGGTTCGACCACCGCATAGGTGGGCGACTTGATGCGGCCCTCGGCGCCCAGGGCGCGCAAGAGGTGGCGCACGAAGGTGGTCTTGCCGGCGCCCAGGTCGCCATGCAGGGCGATGAAGGCGCCGTCGAGCGCCGGCTTGCGCGCCAGGCTGTCGGCGAAGGCGCGGGTGGCGTCCTCGCTGTCCCACGAAAGAGTGCTTCCTACAATCGGAGCGTGATGTTCGACGGCGGTCAGTTCGATGGTCCTTTCCTGCTGGCGCGCATCCGCGCGTGGGCGGGTGAGCTGGGATTTTCCCAAATTGGCGTCGCCGGGGTGGACTTGTCCGCAGCCGAACCCGGCCTTCTTTCCTGGCTGGCGCAGGGTTTCCACGGAGAGATGGCCTACATGGCCAGCCACGGACTGCGGCGCGCGCGCCCGGCCGAACTGGTGCCCGGCACGGTGAGCGTCATCACCGCCCGCATGGATTACCTGCCGGCGGCCACGCCCGAGGGCTGGCAGGCCATCGAGTTCGAGCGGCTCGCCCGGCCGCAGGAAGCGATTGTCTCGCTGTATGCGCGCGGTCGCGACTATCACAAGGTGTTGCGCGCGCGGCTGCAGAAACTGAGTGAACGCATGGCCGCGGCCATCGGGCCTTTCGGCCACCGCGTGTTCACCGACTCGGCGCCGGTGCTGGAGGTGGAGCTGGGCGCGCGCAGCGGCCAGGGTTGGCGCGGCAAGCACACGCTGGCGCTCGACCGCGCCGGCGGCTCCATGTTCTTCCTGGGCGAGATCTACGTCGACATCGCCCTGCCGCCCACCGACCCGGTAGCCGACCACTGCGGCCGCTGCACCGCCTGCCTGGACGCCTGCCCGACCGGCGCCATCGTGGCGCCCTACCGGCTGGATGCGCGTCGCTGCATCTCCTACCTGACCATCGAGCATCCGGGCGCCATCCCCGAGGAGCTGCGGCCGCTGATGGGCAACCGCATCTACGGCTGCGACGACTGCCAACTGGCCTGCCCGTGGAACAAGTTCGCCCGGCGCGCGTCCGTGCCCGATTTCGATGCGCGGCCGGAACTGGTGGGCGCCTCGCTGGTGGCGCTGTTCGGCTGGAGCGAGCAGGAGTTCCTGCGCCGCACCGAAGGCAGCCCGATCCGGCGCATCGGCCATGCGCGCTGGCTGCGCAACACCGCGGTGGCCTTGGGCAATGCCTTGCGCGCGCGGGACGACGCGGCCATCCGCGCCGCCTTGCAGGCGCGCGCGGCGCATCCGGACGCCCTGGTGCGCGAACACGTCGCCTGGGCGCTTGCGCAGGAGGCGGTGCCCACGCACGTGGGTCCCGCCGGCGCTGACGCCTAGCGCAGCACCCCCAGCGCGAACGGCAGGCTCGCCATTCCGAGCAGCGTCGACAGGGTCACCAGGCCGGCCACGAGGGCGCCGTTGTACCCCATGCGCGAGGCCAGCACGTAGCAGCTGGAGGCGGTGGGCAGCGCCGAGAACGCCAGCAGCACCATGGTCTGCACCGGGTCCAGCCGGAACAGGCGGGCCAGTGCCCAGGCCGCCAGCGGCAGCACCAGGTGGCGGATGGCCAGCACGCCGGCGGCCAGCGCCTTGGCGCGCGCCAGGTGGCCGAACTGCATGCCGGCGCCAGCGGCCATGAGTCCCAGGGCCAGCGAAGCGGCGCCGATGCGGTCGAGGCTGGGGTTCAGCCAGGCCGGCGGCTTCAGGCCCGCCAGGTTGGCCGCCAGTCCCAGCGCGGTCGCCACGATCAGCGGGTTGCGCACCAGCGCGCGCAGGAAGCCGCTGCCCGCATGGCGGGTCATGGGCCAGACCGCGGCGACGTTGAACACCGGCACGCACACGCCGATCAGCACCGCGATCAGCAGCAGGCCGCGGCCGCCGGCCAGCCGCTCGGCCAGCGCCAGGGCGATGAAGGAGTTGAAGCGGAACGCCACCTGCGCCGCCGCCGCGTGCTCGCGCCGGTCGATGTGGCGGCCCAGGCCGGGCAGCCAGGGCAGGGCGTAGGCCAGGCCGATGCCGCATACCCCCAGCAGCAGCCCGGCGCCGATCAGGCTGGACATCTCACCCAGCGCCAGCGGACTGCGGACGATGGACTGGAACAGCAGCACCGGGAACAGGAAGTAGTACACCAGGCTTTCGACCTGCTCCCAGGTGGGGCGCCCGAGGGCGGTGTAGCGGCACACCAGGTAGCCGCACAGGATCAGGAGGAAGTCGGGAAGCAGCAGCTGGGCGAAATGCACCAGGCGAGGATAGCCCAGGGCAAACCCGCATCGCGCGACAGGAATGGGTCAGCTTCCTCCGGGGAATCCCAGAATCGCGCCGCGCCCAACTGCACTAGGATGTTCGTTTACCCATTCCATCCACCCTTCAGGAGAGAGTCGAATGAAACGTCGTAGCTGGATGGCCGCCGCCGGCGGTGCGCTGGCCGTGCTGGCCGCTCCCGCGTTCGCGCAGGGCTATCCGAACAAGCCGGTCACGCTGCAGGTGCCGTTCGCGCCCGGCGGCACCACCGACATCATCGCCCGCGTGATGTCCGAGCCGCTGACGAAGTACCTCGGCCAGAGCGTTGTGGTGATTAACAAGGCGGGCGGCGGCGGCGTGATCGGCGCCACCGAGACGGTGCGGGCCGCCCCCGACGGCTACTCGCTGGGCGTGGCCACGGTGTCCACCACCGCAGCCAACCCCGCGATCAACGCGAAGATCCCGTACAACCCGACGACGGACTTCACGCCCATCATCAACATCGCGGCCACCCCGAACATCATCGCGGTGCATCCCAGCTTCCCGGCCAAGGACTACAAGACCTTCGTCGAGGTGCTCAAGCGCAATCCCGGCAAGTACTCGTACTCCTCCTCCGGCACCGGCGGCATCGGCCACCTGCAGATGGAGCTTTACAAGAGCCTGTCGGGCACCTTCGTCACCCACATCCCCTACCGCGGCGCCGGCCCGGCGCTGAACGACACGGTGGCCGGCCAGGTGCCGATGATCTTCGACAACCTGCCCTCGGCCCTGCCCTTCATCAAGGAAGGCCGCCTGGTGCCCATCGTGGTGGCCGCGCCGCAGCGCCTGAAGGAACTGCCCAACGTGCCCACCTTCAAGGAAGTGGGCCTGGAGCCGGTGAACCGCATGGCCTACTACGGCATCCTCGGACCCAAGGGCCTGCCCAAGGAGGTGGTCGACAAGGTTTATGCCGCCACCAAGAAGGCGCTGGAGGAGCCGGCCGTGCGCAAGCGCATCGAGGACACCGGCTCCATCATCATCGGCAACACCCCGGACCAGTTCGCCCAGCAGATCAAGGCGGAGTACGAGGTGTACAAGAAGGTGGTGAACTCGGCCAAGCTGACGCTGGAGTGAGCCTGCGGCCCCTTTGAACGCGCGGCGCGGCGGCGGCCTGGCAAGCAGGCCTTCCCCGCCGCTGTTCTCCGCCGCCTTCCGGCGCATGACACCCCGGCCCGCGCCCCGGCGCCGGGAGCCCGACCCGGCCGTGCGCTAGAGTTCGGGGCTCATGTCCGATGCCATCGACAGCTTCATCGACGCGCTCTGGCTCGAGGAAGGCCTGGCGCGCAACACGCTGGCGGCCTACCGCCGCGACCTGACCCTCTACGACAACTGGCTGGCCGAACGGGGCGCGCGCCTGCCCGCCAGCACCGAAGCCGACCTGCACGGCTACTTCGCCGCACGCCACGCGGCCACCAAGGCCACCTCGGCCAACCGCCGCCTCACCGTCTTCAAGCGCTATTTCCGCTGGGCCCTGCGCGAGCGACTGATCGACGCCGACCCCACCCTGCGCATGCAGCCGGCGCGCAAGCCGCTGCGGGTGCCGCGCACGCTCACGGAGGCGCAGGTCGAGGCGCTGCTGAAGGCGCCCGACGTCGACACGCCGCTGGGACTGCGCGATCGCACCATGCTGGAGCTGATGTACGCCAGCGGCCTGCGCGTGAGCGAGCTGGTGACGCTCAAGACCTTCAACGTGAGCCTGAACGGCCATGTGCTGCGCGTGATGGGCAAGGGCAGCAAGGAGCGGCTGGTGCCCTTTGGCCAGGTGGCGGGCGACTGGATCGTGCGCTATCTCGCCGAGGCCCGCGCGGCCATCCTGGGCGGGCAGCAGAGCGACGACCTGTTCGTCACCGCGCGCGGCCACGGCATGACGCGGGCCATGTTCTGGCTGCTGGTGAAGAAGCACGCCGCCGCCGCCGACATCCGCGTGCCGCTGTCGCCGCACACCCTGCGCCATGCCTTCGCCACCCATCTTCTCAACCATGGCGCCGACCTGCGCGCGGTGCAGATGCTGCTGGGGCATGCCGACATCTCCACCACCACCATCTACACCCACGTTGCGCGCGAGCGCCTGAAGACGCTGCACGCGCAGCACCACCCCCGCGGCTGACGCGCCGCAGCCGCTTTCCCCCGGAGCAAGATCCCATGCAAGACATCCTGGCCCTTGATGGCCGCGCCGCCGCCGCCGCCGGCCCCGCCGCGGCGCCAGCCGGCCCCGCCACGTCCATCCGCATCACCCGCCGCGCCGTCCTGGCCGCCGGCGCCGCGCTCGCGCTGCCGGCGCTGGCCCAGCCCTTCCCGAACAAGGTCGTGCGCCTGGTCGTGCCCTATCCGCCGGGCGGCGTCAGCGATGCCATCGCCCGCGCGCTCGCCGAGAAGCTGACGGCGCAACTGGGGCAGCAGGTCATCGTGGAGAACAAGGCCGGCGCGGCCGGCACCATCGGCATGGATGCCGTGGCCAAGGCCGCGCCCGACGGCCACACGCTGGCGTTCTCCGCGGTCAGTCCGCTGGTGCTGAGCCCGCACCTGGGCAAGGTGCCCTACGACCCCGAGCAGGACCTGACGCCGGTGGTCAGCGTGATGGTGTCGCCGGTGCTGCTGCTGGCCACGCCGGCCACCAACGTGCGCGACTTCCGCGACCTGCTGGCCACGGCCAAGGAGCGGCCGAAGTTCGTGCGTTGGGCGACCTCGGGTTCCGGCTCGCTGGGCCACCTGATGCTGGAGCAGCTGCAGGCCGCCTCCAAGCTGGAGCTGGTGCACATCCCGTACAAGGGCGGCGGCCAGCAGATGACCGACGCGCTGGCCGGCCACTACGAGGTGCTGTCCACCAATGCCGGCCCCGCCGTCCACGAGCACATCAAGGCCGGCAAGCTGCGCCCGCTGGCGGTGGGCGGGCCGGGCCGGCTGGAGTCGCTGCCCCACGTGCCCACGCTGGCCGAACTGGGCTACCCGCGCGCCAACCTGGCCTCGCATTTCGGCATCTTCGCGCCGGGCCAGCTGCCGGCGCGCCTGCTGGAGCGCCTCAACGCCGAGTTCAACACCGCGCTGAAGCTGCCCGACATCCGTGCCCGCCTGGTCGGCACTGACAACCTGCCCACGGGTGGCAGCGCCGCCGCCTTCGCGCGCGACGTCAAGGCCGAGTCGGAGAACAACGCGCGCATCATCAGGGCGGCCGGCATCCGGGCCGACTGAGCCGCGCCGCCCAGCCCGGCGGTCGGGGGTTGGCGCCGCGCCCTTGTCCTACCCGGACGGCCCGGCCGCCGAGGCACAGTGTCGGCGTGACGAAGGAAGCGGCCTCCGTGGCGCGCTGGCTGTGCGGCCGGCGTGGGCCGCGGCGCGCAGGCCGCGGCGCCCGCGCTGCCCCTGGGTGGCCCGTGGCGATCGACGAGGAGAAATCCATGCATCCCTTCCTTTCCGCGGCCGCGTTCTCCCTCGCACTGGCAGTGGCGGCTGCGCCGGCCCTTGCGCAGGAGCTGCTGTACACCGCCAGGCCGGCCATCGCGCTCAGCGTGGGCGACAGGATGGCGACGCGGCAGCAGCCGGTGGAATTCACCGTGACCATGCCGGGCGGCAAGACCACCACCGCGGTCGCGCAGCCGGCGGCCGGCGGGGAGCGGGCCGGCACCGTGCACTATCCCAGCGACTTCGGCAACGCCGGCACCCAGCTGGGCGACTACACCTGGACCGCCCGCGTCGCCGGCCAGACCGTCATGAGCGGCAGCTTCTCCTACCGGCTGGCGCAGAACGGGCAGCTGCTGTTCGTGCCCTCGGGGTCGTGAGCGCGAGACGGCGGGCCGACGATGCCAGGTTCAATCCGGCTGCGCCGCCAGCCAGGCCAGTTCCTCGGCACTGAAGCCGGCACGCCGGCGCGCTTCCTCGTTGAATGGCGGATGCAGGCGCGGCGCGGCATGGCGCTGCACCAGCACGCCGTAGTGCGCCACCGGGTCCAGCCCCGCCTGCGCGCACAGCACACGGTACCAGTGGTTGCCGATGGCCACGTGGCCGACCTCGTCGCGCAGGATGATGTCCAGGATGGCCACCGCGCGCAATGCGTCGGCCGAGCCCGCCTGCCGCAGCTTCTGCTGGATCTGCGGCGTGGCATCCAGCCCGCGCGCTTCCAGCGTGCGCGGCACCAGCGCCATGCGCGCGACGATGTCGTCCCTGGTCTTCTCGCACATGGCCCACAGGCCGTCGTGGGCGGCGAAATCGCCATAGGCGTAGCCCAGGGTGGCGAGCAGGTCGGCCAGCAGGGTGAAGTGGTGGGCCTCCTCCGCGGCGACGCGCAACCAGTCCTCGTGGAAGGCGCGCGGCATGCCTTCGAAGCGCCAGGCGGCGTCGAGCGCGAGGTTGATCGCGTTGAACTCGATGTGGGCGATGGCGTGCAGCAGGGCGGCCAGGCCTTCGGGCCTGGCGGGCGAGCGGCGCGGCACGCGCGCCGGATGCACCAGGGCCGGCCGCGCGGGACGACCCGGCAGCGCGCGTGTGGGGACCGGGGCCTGCGGCGCGAGCGGCAGTTGCGCGGCCTGGGCATGCAGGTCGCGCGCCAGGGCGGCCTTCTCGCGCGGATCGTCGCTCTGCAGGGCCTGCAGAGCCTGCTGGCGGAGCTCCATCCCTACAATTCTAGGCTTATGGCCATCTACGAATTCGAAGGCAAGGCGCCGAAGCTCGGCAAGGAAGCCTGGGTCGCCGACAGCGCCCAGGTGATCGGCGAGGTCGAGCTCGGCGACAACACCAGCGTCTGGTACGGCGCGGTGATCCGCGGCGACACCGGCGAGCTGATCAAGGTCGGCCGCAACAGCAACATCCAGGACGGCTCGGTGCTGCATGCCGATTTCGGCTGGCCGCTGACGGTGGGCGACAACGTCACCGTGGGCCACCAGGTGATGCTGCATGGCTGCACCATCGGCGAGGGCACGCTGGTGGGCATCCAGGCGGTGGTGCTCAACGGCGCCAGGATCGGGCGCAACTGCGTCATCGGCGCCGGCGCGGTGGTGACCGAGGGCAAGGAGTTCCCCGACAACTCGCTCATCGTCGGCGCGCCGGCCAAGGCCATCCGCACCCTGGACGCCGAGGCCGTCGCGCGGTTCGCGCCGCTGGCGCCGCACTATGTGGAGAACGCGCGCCGCCATGCGCGGGGATTGAAGAAGGTCGGTTGATGTCCGAGTTGCACAAGTTCCTGTTCGACGGCCTGCCGGTGCGCGGCATGATCGTCCGCCTCACCGACGCCTGGACCGAGATCCTCGCGCGCCGCGCCGCCGACGACGCCGCCGAGGCCTGGCCCTGGCCGGTGGCCGAGATGCTGGGCGAGATGGCGGCCGCCGGCGCGCTGATGCAGTCCAACATCAAGTTCAACGGCGCGCTGGTCATGCAGATCTTCGGCGACGGCCCGGTGAAGGTGGCCGTGGCGGAGGTGCAGCAGGACCTGAGCCTGCGCGTCACCGCCAAGGTTGTCGGCGAGGTCGAGGCCGACGCCCATCTGCAGGACCTGGTCAACGTCCACGGGCGCGGTCGCTGCGCGATCACGCTCGACCCCAAGGACCGCCTGCCCGGCCAGCAGGCCTACCAGGGCGTGGTGCCGCTGAACGCCTCGCACGGCGACAGCCGGCCCAACCTGGCCGAGGTGCTGGAGCACTACATGCGGCAGTCGGAACAGCTCGACACCAAGATCGTGCTGGCGGCCGACCGCAACGTGGCCGCGGGACTGCTCATCCAGCGGCTTCCGGCCGAGGGCGAGGGCAATGTCGGCGGCAAGTACGCCGATCCGGCCGAGCAACTGGAGCACTTCAACCGCATCGCCACGCTGGCGTCCAGCCTCACCGGCGACGAGCTGCTGCAGCTGGACGTCGAGACCATCCTGCGCCGGCTGTTCTGGCAGGAGAAGCTGCTGCGCTTCGACGTCCAGACGCCGCGCTTTGCCTGCACCTGCAGCCGCGAGCGCGTGGCCGGCATGATCCGCGGGCTGGGCCAGGAGGAGGCCGACAGCATCCTCGCCGAGCGCGGCGAAATCGACGTGTCCTGCGATTTCTGCGGCAAGCACTACCGGTTCGACCCGGTGGATGCGGCGCAGATCTTCACCGCGGCGGGCGACCAGCCGCCGAGCTCGTCGCGGGTGCAGTAGCCGCGCGGCGGGCGCGCCGCATGCCAAGGATGAGGAGGGACCCCCGCCTGGCCGGCGATGCGTGCCGGCTGCCCTGGCGTCGCCGGAGCCTTGCCGGGGCGATCTTTTGGTGCAAACAAAGGTCTACAGGTCCACAATGCGCCGATGGCGATTGCCACCGGTCCCGACCACCTTCCCATCGCCGCCGTGGAGCGCACCACCGGCATCGCCCGCGCCACGCTGCGCATCTGGGAGCGCCGCTACGGTTTTCCGCAGCCGCAGCGCGACCCGCGCGGCGAGCGCAGCTACGCGCCCGAACAGGTCGAGAAACTGCGCCTGATCGCCACGCTGATGGCGCGCGGCCACCGGCCGGGCCGGCTGGTGGGGTTGACGGCGGGTGAGCTGCTGGCGCGCATGGATGCGGTGGCCAGCTGGCGGCCGCCTGCCGGAGCGCCGGCGGCGGGCGATCCCGCCCTGGCCCTGCTGCGGGGCCACGACGTCGCCGGCCTGCTCGCCCACCTGGAGGACCTGCTGGCCAGCCAGGGGCCCGCGGCTTTCTCGGCGCTGCACCTGCCGCGGCTGCGGTCGCGCCTGCGCGATGCCTGCGTGCGCGGCGAGGTGGAGGTCTACGAGCAGCAACTGCTCACCGAATGCCTGAACCAGGTGCTGCGCAGCGCGCTGGCGCGCCTGCCGGCGCCCTCGGCCGTGACGCGGCCGCGCGTGCTGCTCGCCACCTTCCCCGGGGAGCCGCAGGCCGTCGGCCTGCTGGCGGCCCAGGTCGTGCTGGCGGCCAGTGGCTGCGCCTGCGTCTCGC
Source organism: Pseudomonadota bacterium (assembly GCA_023436025.1). Taxonomy (GTDB): domain Bacteria; phylum Pseudomonadota; class Gammaproteobacteria; order Burkholderiales; family Burkholderiaceae_C; genus Ramlibacter. The sequence continues at coordinate 13,682 of JAEZKX010000216.1, forward strand.
TGGGCGTGTGCGTGCCGCTGCCGCAGATCGTGCTGGCGGCGTCCGCGCTGGAGGTCGACGTGGTCGGCATCGCCTTCACCGGCGCCATGAACCCGGCGCATGCCTTGCGCGCGCTGGAGCGCCTGCGCGCCGGATTGCCGGCAGGCGTGGCCCTGTGGGCCGGTGGCGACGCTTCGGTGCCGGTGCGCCGCCGCATCGACGGCGTGGTCCCGGTGCGCGACCTGGCGGAACTGCCGGAGTGGGTCGGCCGCTGGCAGGTGGAGCCGGGGGAGGGCACGGCGTCGGCCGGCCCCTAGGAACCTGGGCGGCGCAGGCCCCCGTCCGAGCCTCAGGCGCCCAGTCCCTTGAACAAGCGGTGCTCGCATTCCGGGTCGCTGCATTTCTCGCAGAGCCAGACCCAGGGCTTGGCATTGGCTGGCGGCTGCGGCCCTGCGTGGATGCCGGCGCGCGCCAGGGCGCCGAGCGCGCTTTCCAGCCGGCGCGGGCCGCTGCCGTAGACCACGTCGAAGGGCAGCTGCGCCTTGTGCAGGGCCGCGCGCACCAGGGCGTCGACCGGTTCGCGCGCCTGCGGGCCGTCGCGCAACAGGCCGTCGGCGACCCAAGGCAAGTCCAGCCCCGTCACCAGCGTCACGGCGTGGCGCGCCTGCCGCTGCAGCGCATAGCGGTACAGCACGCCATCCTCGAACAGCATGGCGCCGTAGATCGAGACCATCAGGGCGCTGGTGTCGGTGACCACCAGGTCCGCATCCGCACACGCCGCGTCGATGCGCCTCTCCTGCTCCTGGGCGATCGGCAGCTGTTCCTCGGGCCGCGGCGCGCGTCCCGCATCCGCGCACCACGCGCGCAGGAACTCCGGAACCACCTGCACGCGCCAGCCGTGGCCGCGGAAATGCGCGGCCAGCTCCTGCGACAGCTGGGTCTTGCCGGTGCTCTCGGCACCCAGCAGGCAGACGGTGCGGGCGCTCATGCGGGGTGGAGCCGGGTGAGGGACATGGGTGTCGGGCGTTGAGCGTTGAGCGTTGAGCGTTGAGCGTTGAG
>JAEZKX010000253.1 GCA_023436025.1 Pseudomonadota bacterium
CGCCATTGCCGGCTTCCGGCTCGCGCGCCGGCTGGCCGAAGGCCGCCGCGCCAACGTCTGGCTGGCGCTGGATGCGCGCGGCGCACCGGTCGCCCTCAAGCTCGCCGCCGGCGGCTCGTTCGCCCGCGAATTCGCCCGGGCCGACCGCCTGGCCCATCCCCACGTGCTGCGCGTGATCGAGCATGGCCATGCCGCCGGCGTCGCCTACCTGGCGATGGAATACGCCGCCGGCGGCAGCCTGGCGGCGCGCCTGGGGCAGGCGGTGCCGTCGGCGCAGGCGCTGCGCTGGCTGGCCGAGGTGGCCAGCGCGCTCGCCCAGATGCACCGTGCCGGCCTGGTGCACCGCGACGTCAAGGCCGCCAACCTCCTGCTGCGCGCCGACGGCACGCTGCTGCTGGCCGATTTCGGCATGGCGGTCGCCCGCGGCCACCGCGAGGAAGGGGCGCCCCGCGGTGCCGTGTTCGGCACGCCGCGTTCGCTGGCGCCGGAACAGGCCCAGGGCGCGCCTGCCGCGCCTGCGGCCGATGTCTATGGACTGGGCGTGCTGCTGCACGAGCTGCTGTGCGGCCGCCCGCCGTTCGACGGCGAGACGCCGCTGGAGGTGCTGTCCCAGCACCTGGTGGCGCGCGTCCCGCTGCTGCCCGCGCCGCACGCGGCCCTGCAGCCCCTACTGGAGGCACTGCTGGCCAAGGACCCGGCGCAGCGCCTGCCCGATGCCGATGCCGTGCTGACGGCACTGGCTGCCTCCGATTCACTGTTTCCGCACCCGCCGGCGCTCCCGGCAAGAGATCGTCTCCGTGACTTCGAATGAACAGTACCTGGTCGACGTGATCGGCTTCAATCCGGTCGAGCGATCGATGCTGGCCAGCATCTTCGCCCTGGCCGCCCGGCGTGATCCGGGCTTCGTGCAGTACGACCCGGCGTCCACCGCCAGCGGCAGCGCCGACCTGTACCTGGTGGATGCCGACAGCCCCGAGGCGATCGACGAGTTCCGCCTGCTGAGCAAGCGGGCCAACATGCCCGCCCTGATGGTCGGCACCGCGCCCGTGGACATGGGCTTCCCGGTGCTGCCGCGGCCGCTGCAGTGGGCCCGCCTGCTGCAGGCGCTGGAGGACACGGTCACCAGCGCCGCTTCCAGCGGGCAGATCGCCCGCAAGGAAATGGCGCTCGCGCGCACCAACACCGGCGGCGGGCTGGGCCGCAGCCTGCCCGGTGCCGCCGTCGAGTCGCTGGACCCGGCGGCCGCCACCAAGCGCGCGCTGGGCGACACCGTGCTGGTGGTGGACGACAACGCCACGGTGCGCATGTTCATGAAGGCCAAGCTGGCGCCCTACAACTTCGAGGTCGATTTCGCCGAGACCGGCGAGGAGGCGGTGGGCCTGACCGGCACGCGCGAGTACGCCTGCGTGTTCCTCGACGTCGTGCTGCCCGGCATCGACGGCTACCAGGTCTGCAAGCTGATCAAGGGCAACAAGCAGGCGATCAAGAAGACCGCCGTGGTCATGCTCACCAGCCGCAGCTCGCCCTTCGACAAGCTGCGCGGCTCGCTGGCCGGCTGCGACGAGTACCTGACCAAGCCGCTGGACGAGGACCACCTGCTGGAGGTCATCGCCAGGTTCCTTCCATCCAGCCGCAAGCGCGACAAGGCACGGAGCAAGTAGCAACATGGGGCAAAAAGCCATCCTGGTCGTCGACGACACGCGCTCCATGCGCGCGATGGTCGCGAGCGTGCTGCGGGGCGCGGGCTACGAAGTGGCCGAGGCAGGCGACGGCGTGGAAGCGCTGGAGCTGGCCAGCGCGCGGGTATTCGACCTGGTCGTGACCGACCACAACATGCCGCGCATGGACGGCGTGACGCTGGTGCGCGAGCTGCGGGCGCTGCCCCGCTACGACCCGGTCGCGCTCATCGTGCTGTCCACCGAAGCCGGTGCCGAGCTGAAGCAGAAGGGCCGCGAGGCCGGCGCCACCGGGTGGATGGCCAAGCCCTTCGATCCGCAGCGCATGCTCGACATCGTCGGCAAGTTCATCTGAGTCCGCCATGGTGCAGCCGTCCAGCTCCTTTGGCGACCCGGGTACCTTCCGCGCCATCTTCTTCGAGGAGGCGCAGGAACACCTGGCCAACGTCGAGGCCATCCTGCTGCGCATGGACCTGCAGGCGCCGCAGCCCGACGACCTGAACGGCATCTTCCGCGCCGTGCATTCCATCAAGGGCAGCGCGGCGATGCTGGGGCACGGCGACATGGCGGCGCTGACGCACCTGCAGGAGAACCTGCTGGACCTGCTGCGCAAGGGCGAGCGCCCGGTCGACGGCGACGACGTCGAGGCGATGCTGAAGGCGGGTGACGTGCTGCGCCTGCAGATCCGCCACCACCGCGGCGAGCTGGCGCGCGCCCCGGAACATGCGCAGGTCGAGGCCTTGCTGCGCGCGCGCGTGGCGCGGCCGGCGGCCGATGCCAGGCGCGGCCAGGCGGGGCCGGTGCGGCGCAGCTTCCGCGTGCGGCTGGGGCCGCTCGCCGAGGCCATCGACGCCGGCGACCTGGAGATGATGCTCTCGGGCCTGGCGGAGATGGGCAGCGTGGGCAACACCCAGGTGGCCAACGTGCCGGGCGGCGAGGTGGCCTTCGACGTGCAGCTCGAAGGCGCGGCGGCCGACCTGCACGGCGTGCTGTCGCTGGTGGTGGCGCCGGAACTGGTGCACATCGAGACGCACGGGGCCGAACCGAAGCCGCCGGCGCTGCGCGCCGTGCCGCCGGTGCCGGCGCCGCAGGCGGGGGAGGACGAATTCTTCGTCGATCCGGCGGAGTTCAGGCGCCAGGGGCGGGCCACGCAGGAGCTGGACGCCGAAGCCGCGGGCGTGGAGCTGTTCGAGACGCCGCAGCAGCTGAAGCAGCGCGCGGCGCCGGCGCCGGCGCAGCCCGGGCCCGGCGACGAGCTGTTCGTCACGCCGGCGGAACTGAAGAAGGACCGCCGCCCGCGCCCCGCCGACCCGGAGCCCGCGGCGGCGCCGGCGCAGGACGCCAGGTACATCCGCGTGGCTACCGAGAAGATCGACCTGCTGGTGAACCTGGTGGGCGAGCTGGTGATCACCGAGGCCATGCTGGCGCGCGCTGGCGCGCTGGAGACCGCCAACGACAGCCGCTGGGGCGGCAATACCGGCCTGAGCGACCTGGCACGCCACACCCGCAACCTGCAGGAGGCCGTGCTGGCCATCCGCATGCTGCCCATCTCCAACGTGTTCTCGCGCTTCCCGCGCCTGGTTCGCGAGCTGTCGCACCGCCTGGGCAAGCAGGTGGAGCTGAAGCTGGCGGGAGAGAGCACCGAACTGGACCGCGGCCTGATCGAGAAGATCTCCGATCCGCTGACGCACCTGGTGCGCAACGCCATCGACCACGGCCTGGAGCCGCCCGAGGTGCGCGTGGCCGCGGGCAAGCCCGCCACCGGCACGGTGAGCCTGCGCGCCTTCCAGCGCGGCGGCAACATCGTCATCGAGGTGAGCGACGACGGCCGCGGGCTCGACCGCGAGAAGATCCTGCAGCGCGCCCGCCAGCGCGGCACGCCGGTGGCGCCGGACGCGCCGGACGCCGAGGTGTTCCAGCTGGTGTTCGAGGCCGGCTTCTCCACCGCGGACACCGTGACCGACCTGTCCGGCCGCGGCGTCGGCATGGACGTGGTCAAGCGCAACATCCAGGCGCTCAACGGCGGCATCGATCTGCATTCGAAGGCCGGCGAGGGCACGCGCGTCACGGTGAGCGTGCCGCTCACGCTGGCCATCATGGAGGCCATGACGGTGGCCATCGGCGGCGAGGTCTACGTGCTGCCGCTGGCGTCGGTGGTCGAGTCGCTGAGCGTGGTTGCGGCCGACCTGCATACGTTGCCGGGCCAGGGCGACACGCTGCGCGTGCGTGGCGACTACCTGCCCGTGCTGCACCTGGCGAAGCTGTTTCCGCCGCGCCATCCGCGCGACAGCGGTGGCAGCGGCATTGCCGTCATCGTCGAAACCGACGGCGGCAAGGCGGTGCTGCTGGTGGACGAACTGGTGGGCCAGCAGCAGGTGGTGGTGAAGAGCCTGGAAACCAATTTCCGCAAGGTGCCCGGACTGGCCGGCGCCACGGTGATGGGGGACGGGTCGGTGGCGCTGATCCTCGATGTCGCGCACGTGGTGCGCTCGGGAGCAGGCGCGGGACGGTTCTGAGGACGGAGACAACCGGGGCAGCGGGGGCTGCCCCGGACGAAGGCCAAGGCCTGGAGGAGGTTGGATGAAGATTCGGCAGAAGATGCTGGTCGCCCCGCTGGTGGCGATCCTGTTCCTGCTCGCGCTGGGCGGGGTGTCGGTGGCGCTGATGGCGCGCCAGGGCATCGCGATGAGTGAACTGATCCAGAACCGCGGGGGCGGCCTGGAGGTGATCTCGCGCGGCTACCTGGACGTCGGGCAGGTCCACGCCGGCGCGTACCGGACGCTCACGCAGCTGGGCCAGTTGTCGTCCGATGAAGTGGCGGGCTTCGCGGCGCAGCAGGGCAAGCGACTGGACGCCTACCTCGCCATGGTGACGGAGTTCGCCGGGCGCGCCGGGCTGTACGCCGACGAGCGCAGCGCGGCGCAAGCGCTCGCGCAGAAGCTGGGGCGCTACCGCCAGGAGCTGGGCACGGCCATGGCTCATGCGGCCACCTCGCGGGAGGCGGCCATCGAAGCCATGCAGGCGACCGAAAAGACCTACGTGGACCTCATGGCCACCTACGCGAACCTGCTCGATATCGAGAGGAGGCTGGCCGCCGAGAGTTCAGCCCAGGGCGCGCAGGACTTCCGCAACATGGTCGTGGCGCTGCTGGGCATTGCCGTGCTGGCCGCGGCGGTGGCGCTGGCCATCGCGCTGTACACGAGCGGTTCGGTGGTGCGCCCCCTGGAAGTGGCCATGCGCGCAGCTGGCGATATCGCGCGCGGCGATCTCGCCAGCCGGATCGAGGTGCACGGCAGCGACGAGACGGCCGAACTGCTGCGCGCCCAGTCGCGCATGCAGGAGGACCTGCGGCAGGTGGTGGGCGAGGTGGTGGCGGGGGCCCGCGCGGTGTCCGACACCAGCGCGCAGATCGCGCAGGGGAACCTCGACCTGTCGCAGCGCACCGAGATGCAGGCGTCGACCCTGGAGGAGACGGCCAGCTCGATGGAGGAGCTGACCTCCACGGTGCGCCAGAACGCCGAGAACGCGCGCCAGGCGAGCCAGCTGTCGGTCGGCGCGTCCGACATCGCGCGCAAGGGCGGGGAAGTGGTGGGCGAGGTGGTCAGCACGATGACGGGCATCTCCGAGTCGTCGCGCAAGATCTCCGACATCATCGGCGTGATCGACGGCATCGCGTTCCAGACCAACATCCTGGCGCTGAACGCGGCGGTGGAGGCGGCGCGCGCGGGCGAGCAGGGCCGTGGCTTCGCGGTGGTGGCCACCGAGGTGCGCAACCTGGCGCAGCGCAGCGCCGCGGCGGCCAAGGAGATCAAGGGACTGATCGGCGAATCGGTCGACAAGGTGGAGGCGGGCACGCGGCTGGTGGGCGCGGCCGGCCGCACGATGGAGGAGATCGTGGCTTCGGTGAAGAAGGTCAGCGACCTCATCGCCGAGATCGCCGCGGCCAGCGAGGAGCAGAGCTCGGGCATCGCGCAGGTGAGCACGGCCATCACGCAGATGGACCAGGCCGTGCAGCAGAACGCGTCACTGGTGGAGGAGGCGTCGGCAGCCACCGAATCGATGAAGGAGCAGGCCGCGCTGCTGTTGCGCACGGTCTCGCGCTTCCAGCTCGGTGATGCACGGAGTTCCGCCCCGCCGGCGCCACCGGACCAGGCCGCGAACCCTGCCCCGCGCGTACCCGCGTCCATGCCCGTGGTCGCAGTGCGGCGCGCGCAGCGACCCATCCTGCCCGCGCAGGCCGAACCCGCGGGGCAGTGGCGCGCCTTCTGAATGCTGTCTGCAATCCACGACGCAACCTCGGTCCGACGGCGGCGTGGAGCGGATGAACGGAGCGAGTGGCCGACCATTTCATGAATCCCGCGTGTAACCCCGTTATGCAAATTGCAACGGAACGCGCGCGATGGCATCCTCGAAGCAGGACTTCGGGGAGACCCAGCCCAGAGGAGAACAGGAAGACATGCACGCCCAGGCAAACGCCTCGAACGCCCGCGCGACCGCCGATGCGGCGGCCAGCGAGTTCCTTACCTTCCGCCTTGGCGCGGAAAGCTACGGCATCGAGATCCTGAAGGTGCAGGAGATCCGCGGCTACGAGGCACCGACCGCGATCGCCAACGCGCCGGACTTCATCAAGGGCGTGATCAACCTGCGCGGCGTCATCGTTCCCATCCTCGACCTGCGCATCAAGTTCCAGCTGCCGCGCGCCGACTACGACGAATTCACCGTCGTCATCATCCTCAGCATCGCCGGCCGCGTGGTCGGCGTGGTGGTTGATTCGGTGTCCGACGTGCTGACGCTGGCCGGCGACGCGATCTGCCCGACCCCCGAGTTCGCTTCGGCGACCTTCGACACCAAGTACATCACCGGCCTGGGCACCGTCGATGAGCAGATGATCATCCTGGTGGACATCGAGAAGCTCATGACGGGAGCCGACATGGCGCTGGTCGACGGCGCGCTGCACTGAAGACGTGGCGGCTCCCATGCAGGCCCGTCTGTCCGCCGGGGCGCCGGACTGATCCCCGGGGTCCGCGCCGCGGGTCCCCTTTGTCGAGCGCCCGGCGCGAGCCAGGCGGAATTGCCAGCAGTTCGAGAGGAGAAGAGGAAATGACGATGAAGCGCAACCTGGCGGCAGCAGCCCTGGTGCTCGGTACCACCCTGGGCCTGTCGGCCGCGGCCAGCGAAGCCCGCGTCACGCCCCAGGAGGCCGAGGCGATGGTGAAGAAGGGCGTGGCCCACATCAAGGCGAACCCGCGCGACCGTGCCATGAAGGACCTGTCCGATCCCAAGGGCGCCTTCGTCGACCGCGAGCTGTACCTGACGGTCTACAAGATGGACGGCGTGGCGCTGGCCCACGGCGCCAACGCCAAGTTCATCGGCAAGAACATGATCGAGCTGCGCGACGCCAACGGCAAGGAGCACATCCGCGAGCGGCTGGAACTGGTGAAGACCAAATCCGCCTTCTGGCAGGACTTCACCTTCCTGAACCCGTTGAACAAGAAGATCGAGCCCAAGCAGATGTACTGCGAGAAGGCCGACGACCTGGTGGTCTGCGGCGGCATCTACAAGCCGGCCCAGTAAGGCGTCGGGCCGCCATTGGAGAGGCAGCGTTCCATGAGAATCTGGCACAAGATCCTGATTGCACCGGCCCTGGCCATCGTGTTCCTCCTGGGCTTCGGCGCCGTCGCATACGGGATCGTGTCCCGGCAGAACGCGGCCATCGCGGAGCTCGCCGACAAGCGCCTCGCCGCCGTGGTGGTGGCGAGCGACGCGGCGCAGGTCCTGGGCCACACCCAGGCGCGCAGCTACCAGTTGTTCACCTGGATCGACACGCTCGGCGAGGAGCAGGTGAAGAAGGCAATGGCCGAACAGAAGGCGCAGGTCGATGGCGTCGTCGCCAGCCTCAAGGGCATGCGCGCGCAGTCCCACCTGAGCGAGGAGGAGGCTCACATCATCGACGGCGTGCTGCCGGTGCTGGAGAAGTACGGCAAGCTCGCGGTCGACGCGCTCGACATCAGCACCATCGAGGTGGCCATGGGCGCCATGGCGATGAAGGGCGCCGACGCGCAGTACGACCAGGCGATCCGCGGCCTGCACGCGCTGGTGGCGCTGGAGAAGAAGCTGGCCGAGGAGAGCTACGCGCAGGCGGCCGCCGCCTCGCGCAATGCCTCGCTGGTGCTGGCCGGCCTGCTGCTGGCGGCGGTCGCGGCTTCCATCGCCGCCGCGCTGTTCATGAGCCGCGCCATCGTGCGGCCGCTGCGCCAGGCGATCCGCGCCGCGGAGCAGATCGCCCGCGGCGACCTCACCGCCGAGATGCGCGTGAGCGGTTCCGACGAGACCGCCGAACTGCTGCGCGCCTTGGATGAAATGGCGCGCAACCTGCGCCAGCTGGTGTCGGAGGTGTCGGGCGGCGCGCACATGGTGGCGGACACCAGCGCGCAGATCGCCCAGGGCAACCAGGACCTGTCGCAGCGCACCGAGGAACAGGCGAGCACGCTGGAGGAGACGGCCAGCTCGATGGAGGAGCTGACCTCCACCGTGGCCCTGAACGCGCAGAACGCGCGCCAGGCGAGCCAGCTGTCGATCGGCGCGTCCGACATCGCGCGCAAGGGCGGGCAGGTGGTGGGCGAGGTGGTCAGCACGATGACGGGCATCTCCGAGTCGTCGCGCAAGATCTCCGACATCATCGGCGTGATCGACGGCATCGCGTTCCAGACGAACATCCTGGCGCTGAACGCGGCGGTGGAGGCGGCGCGTGCGGGCGAGCAGGGCCGCGGCTTCGCGGTGGTGGCCACCGAGGTGCGCAACCTGGCGCAGCGCAGCGCCGCGGCGGCCAAGGAGATCAAGGGCCTGATCGGCGAATCGGTCGACAAGGTGGAGGCGGGCACGCGGCTGGTGGACGCGGCGGGGCGCACGATGGAGGAGATCGTGGCTTCGGTGAAGAAGGTCAGCGACCTCATCGCCGAGATCGCCGCGGCCAGCGAGGAGCAGAGCTCGGGGATCGCGCAGGTCAATACCGCGATCACGCAGATGGACCAGGTGGTGCAGCAGAACGCGTCGCTGGTGGAGGAGTCGGCCGCGGCGACCGAATCCATGAAGGGCCAGGCCAGTTCCCTGCTGCAGATGGTGGCGCGCTTCGAGATCGGCACGTCCCCGGCGCCGGCGCCGGTGACCGCGCAGCCGGTGCCGCGCAGCGAGCCGGCGCCGCGCGCGGTGGTGGCGCCGATCCGCGTCAAGCCGGGGCCGCAACTGCCGCCGGCTGCGCAACCCTTGCTGCACGCGCAGGTCGCGGCCGCCTCGGCCCAGGGCGAGTGGAAGGAGTTCTGAGTCCTGGCCACGTCCGTGACCGCCCCGTACCCGGCCGGCGCAGCCGCGCTGCTGGACGACCGTGAATTCGCGCGGGTGCGCGAGCTGATCGCCGACTACGCCGGCATCAAGCTGAGTCCGCACAAGCGCAACATGGTCTACAACCGGCTGCTGCGCCGGCTGCGTGCGCGCCAGGTGGAGGGCTTCGCGCAGTACCTGGACCTGGTGGTGCGCGACGACGGCGACGAGCGCGAGGCCTTCGTCAACGCGCTCACCACCAACCTCACGGCCTTCTTCCGCGAACCGCACCACTTCGACCTGGTGCTGGAGTACGCGCGCCGCCGGGCGGCGCGACGCGGCGCGCCCCTGCGCTGCTGGAGCAGCGCCTGCTCCACCGGCGAGGAGGCCTGGTCCATCGCCATGGTGCTGCGCGAGGCGAATTGCCCGGGCGAGGTGCTGGGCACGGACATCGACACCGACGTGCTGGAGGCGGCGCGCAGCGGCGTCTACCGCATGGAGCGCGCCGCGTCCCTGCCGGCCGAGCGGCTGCGGCGGCACTTCCTGCGCGGCGCCGGCGCCAACGAGGGCCTGGTGAGTGTGCGCCCCGAACTGCGCGGCATGGTGCGCTTCGGCCAGCTGAACCTGCAGTCGCCGGCATGGCCTGCGCAGGAGCCGTTCGACATCATCTTCTGCCGCAACGTGGTGATCTACTTCGACCGCGACTTCCAGCGCCGGTTGCTGGACCGCCTGGCCGGCCTGCTGGTGCCGGGCGGCCTGCTGATGGTGGGCCATTCGGAAAGCTTTCCCGCCGCGCATCCCGGCTTCCGCTCCTGCGGCCGCACCGCCTACGAACGCACGCAGGCGCGCGCTTGACCCCGGTTTCCGTGCCCCTGCGCTACTTCGACCGCGAGTTCCGGGTCGACGCGGTGAAGATCCTGCCTGGGCAATACCACGCGGCGCGCGCGGGCGCCATCACCACGGTGCTGGGCTCCTGCGTGTCGACCTGCCTGTGGGACCCGGTGGAGCGCATCGGCGGCATGAACCACTTCATGCTGCCGGGCGACACGGCCAGCCCCGGCTCGGCCTGGGCGGCCTCGGCGCGCTTCGGCGTCTACGCGATGGAAGTGCTGATCAACGACATGCTGCGCCTGGGGGCGGACCGCAGCCGCCTGGTGGCCAAGGTGTTCGGTGGCGCGCGGCTGCTGTCCGGCTTCGACCGGCTGGACGTGGGCGCGAAGAATTCGGAGTTCGTGCTGGAGTTCCTGCGGGTGGAGGGCATCCGCGTGCTGGCGAGCGACCTGCTGGACATGTGCCCGCGCAAGGTGCACTTCTTCATTGACACCGGCAAGGTGCAGGTCAAGCGGCTGAACCTCGCGCCCAGCGATCCGGTGCAGCGGCGCGAACGCGAGTACCTGGACCGCCTGGACCACCGCGGCGGCGGCGAGATCGAGATCTTCGGGGCGCCGAAATGATCCGCGTGCTGGTGGTCGACGATTCCGCGGTGATGCGCGCCTTCCTCGGCCGCGTGGTGGCAGCGCAGCCGGACATGGAACTGGTGGCCGCCTCGCCCGACCCGCTGCTGGCGATCGAGCGCATCCGGCGCACGCCGCCCGACGTGGTCACGCTCGATGTCGAGATGCCGCGCATGAACGGGCTCGACTTCCTGCGCAACCTGATGGCGGTGCGGCCGCTGCCGGTGATCATGATCTCCTCGCTCACGCGGCAGGGCGCAGAGACCACCCTGCGCGCGCTGGAGCTGGGGGCGGTCGATTTCTTTCCCAAGCCCGCGAGCTTCGACCAGCTGGAAAGCGGGGCCCAGGAGATCGCCGAGAAGATCCGGGCGGCGGCTGGCGCCCGGGTGGGACGCGCGCGGCGCGCGCCGGCCACCAGCGGCTTCGCGCCCTTGACC
>JAEZKX010000299.1 GCA_023436025.1 Pseudomonadota bacterium
CGCCACACCAGGCGCCGCCAGCGCCAGCGCCAGCGCGATGGCGCGATGGCGCGATGGCGCGATGGCGCGCCGGGCCGCGCCCTACTCCTCCAGCGCGCAGCGCACCGGCGTCGCCCCCAGCAGCCGCACGCACACCTGCGGCTCGATCTGCACCAGGTAGCCGCGCCGCCCGCCGTTGATCAGGATGCGCGGCAGGTCCAGGATGGTCTCCTCGATGTAGACCGGCATCGCCTTGCGGGTGCCGAAGGGCGAGGTGCCGCCCACCAGATAGCCGCTGTGGCGGTTGGCCACCTCGGGCTTGCAGGGCTCGACCGACTTGGCGCCGATCTGGCGGGCCAGGTTGCGGGTGGAGACCTTGCGGTTACCGTGCATCAGCACCAACAACGGGCGCGCCTTCTCGTCCTCCATGACCAGGGTCTTCACCACCATGAAGGGGTCGAAGCCGAGTACTTCGGCGCTGTGCTGGGCGCCGCCGTGTTCCAGGTACGCGTAGGGATGGCCGGTGAAGGCGACGCCGTTGGCCTTGAGGAAGGCCGTGGCCGGGGTCTCGCTGACGTGGTCCTTGCGCGCCATTTCAGGAGCCGTGCATGAATGGATCGGCGGGTGCGGGGATTTCGTCCACGGCGTCAGGCCGCCGGGTCGCGCAATTCCCAGCGGATGGCGTCGATCTCCGCCAGCAGTTCCGGCGCCAGCTGCGTGCCCCAGGCGTCCAGGTTCTCGTCCAGCTGCGCCAGCGAGGTCACGCCGATGATGGTGCTGGCCACCTGCCACTTGGTGTAGCAGAAGGCCAGCGCCATGCGCACCGGCGTCAGGCCGTGCCGGCGCGCCAGCGCGTTGTAGCGGCGCGCCGCCGCCAGCGCCTCGGGACGCCCCCAGCGTCCTTTGCGCACGCTCTCGTACTTCGCGATGCGGGCGCCGGCGGGCGCGGCGGCGCCCTCGGTGCCGGCCTCGTCGTACTTGCCGGTGAGCAGGCCGAAGCCGAGTGGCGAATACGCCAGCAGCGACACGCCCAGCCGGTGCATCGATTCGTCCAGCCCGTTCTCCACCCCGCGCGAGACCAGGCAGTAGGGGTTTTGCACCGTGGCAATGCGTGGCAGGCCGTGCTGCTCGGCCAGCCGCACGAACTCGTGCACGCCCCAGGGCGTCTCGTTCGACACGCCGACGTGGCGCACCTTGCCCTGGGCCACCAGCGACTGCAGCGCCTCCAGCTGCGCCAGGATGGGCGTCTGCGTGCGCTCCTGCGTCGGGTCGTAGTAGATGGAGCCGAAGCTGGGGACGTTGCGCTCCGGCCAGTGGATCTGGTAGAGGTCGATGGTGTCGACCTGCAGGCGCCGCAGCGAGCCTTCGCAGGAGGCGACGATGTCGGCGGCCGTCATGCCCTTGCCTTCGCGCACCCAGGGCATGCCGCGCGACGGCCCGGCCACCTTGGTCGCCAGCACCACCTTGTCGCGCGCACCCGGGCGGGCGCGCAGCCAGCGGCCGATGATGGACTCGGTGGCGCCGTAGGTTTCCTGGCGCGCCGGCACCGCGTACATCTCCGCGGTGTCGATGAAGTTCAGGCCCCGTTCGAGCGCGCGATCGAGGATGGCGTGGGCCTCGGCCTCGGCCACCTGTTCTCCGAAGGTCATGGTGCCCAGGCAGATGGGGGTGACGCGCAGGTCGCTCTGGCCGAGCTGGATGGTTTGCATGGCGTTACAGCGATGTTGGCTTGGAAAAGCCGTCGAGCATAGTACGAACATGCCCGAAGGCCCGTCGATCGTCATCCTGCGCGAACAGGCCACGCCCTTCCTCGGCAAGACCATCCGCCGGGTGGAGGGCAACACCACCATCGACAAGGACCGGCTGCTCGGCCAGCGTATCGAGGCGCTGCGCAGCTGGGGCAAGCACTTCCTGGTGGAGCTGCCCGATTTCTCGCTGCGCGTGCACTTCCTGCTGTTCGGCAGCTGGCGCATCGACGAACGCAAGTCGTGGGCCGAGCCGCGCCTGTCGCTGGGCTTCGACGGCGGCGGCGAACTGAACCTCTATGCCTGCTCGGTGCGCTACATCGAGGAGCCGCTCGACCTGGCCTACGACTGGTGGGCCGACGTGATGTCCGAGCACTGGGATCCGGCCCTGGCGCGCCGGCGGCTGCGCGCGGCCCCCGGCATGCTGGTGTGCGACGCCCTGCTGGACCAGGACATCTTCGCCGGCGTGGGCAACATCATCAAGAACGAGGTGCTGTTCCGCATCCACCTGCATCCCTTGTCGACGGTGGGCGCGCTGCCGGCGGCCAAGCTGCGCGAGCTGGTGGCGCAGGCGCGCCAGTACAGCTTCGACTTCTACGCATGGAAGAAGCAGTTCGTGCTGAAGAAGCACTGGCTGGCGCACACCAAGCGCACCTGCCCGCGCTGCAACATCCCCTTCACCAAGGCGCACCTGGGGCGCACGCAGCGGCGCAGCTTCTACTGCGAGAACTGCCAGCTGCGGTACGGGTGAGGTGCGGCGCCGGCCGATGCACGGCCCCCTGGAAGCCCGCAGCTTTACTGGACCAGGCCGGGGCTGCCACTGGCGGTACCGGGCAGCGATTCGATGACGACGGGCGGCGCGGCGGGTGCGGGCACGGGCACCGGTACGGGGACAGGTGCAGGCGCGATGGCCTCCGGGCGCGGCTGGAAGGGCTCCGGGCGCGGCAGCGGCGGCGCCGGCGGGAACACTTCCACGCGTGGCGCGGGTGGCGGGGGCGGCGGAAACGCGTCCACGCGCGGCGGGGCGGATGGCGGGAAGGTTTCCACGCGCGGCGGCAGTGGCGGCGGGAAGCCATCCGCACGCGCCTGGGG
>JAEZKX010000281.1 GCA_023436025.1 Pseudomonadota bacterium
GCACGGCACGGTACGCGAGTGCCATTGCGGCCATTGCGGCCATTGCGGCCATTGCGGCCATTGCGGCCATCGCGGCCATTGCGGCCATCGCGGCCATAGCGGCCGTTGCCGACCCTCGACGCCGAAGGTGCGCTCGCGAACGCGCGCACACCCTCCGGACAGCCGGAGGCCGGGGCGCCCCTCAGGACACCAAGGCCTGCGCGTGGTGCGCCAGGTGGTCGCCGATCACGCTCTGGATGAAGAAGTAGCCGTGGTCGTAGCCGGCATGGCGGCGCAACTCCAGCGGCTGGCCGGCCGCGGCGCAGGCCCGCTCCAGCAGGTCGGGGCGCAGCTGCGATTCCAGGAACTGGTCGTCCAGGCCCTGGTCGACCAGCAGCTTGGGCGCGCGGGCGCCGCCGCCGATCAGCCGCACGGCGTCGTGCTGGGCCCAGGTCACCTCGTCGTCGTCCAGGTAGCCGGGCAGCGCCTTGCGCCCCCACGGCACCTCCATGGGCGCGCAGATCGGCGCCAGCGCCGACACCGAGGCGAAGCGGGCCGGGTGGCGCAGCGCCAGCGTGAGCGCACCGTGGCCGCCCATGGAATGACCGAGGATGCCTGCGCGCTGGCCGTTGACTGGGAAGCGCGCCGCCAGCACGCCGGGCAGCTCCTGCATCAGCCAGCTCTCCATCTTCCAGTGCTTCGCATAGGGCTCGCGCGTGGCGTCCAGGTAGAAGCTGGCCGCGGTGCCGAAATCCCAGGTGGCGTCGGCCTCGACGATGCCGGTGTTGCGCGGACTGGTGTCGGGCGTGACCAGCACCAGGCCGTGCCGCGCCGCATGTTGCTGCGCGCCGGCCTTGATGGCGAAGGTCTGCTCGTTGCAGGTGAGGCCAGCCAGGCAGAACAGCACCGGGCAGGGGCCCTGCTTCGCCTGCGGCGGCAGGTAGACGCCGAAGCGCATCGGCAGGCCGATGGTGTCCGCGGCGTGCTCGTAGAAGCCCTGCACGCCGCCGAAGCAGCCGTGCTCCTCCAGCGTCGTGATTTCCGCCATCAGTACACCACGACCGAGCGGATCGACTCGCCGGCCTTCATCAGGTCGAAGCCCTTGTTGATGTCCTCCAGCTTGAGCGTGTGCGTGATCAGGTCGTCGATGTTGATCTTGCCTTCCATGTACCAGTCGACGATCCTGGGCACGTCGGTGCGGCCGCGCGCGCCGCCGAAGGCCGAGCCCTTCCACTCGCGCCCGGTCACCAGCTGGAACGGCCGCGTGCTGATCTCGGCGCCCGCCTCGGCCACGCCGATGATGATGCTCTGGCCCCAGCCCTTGTGGCAGCACTCCAGCGCCTGGCGCATGGTCGTGGTGTTGCCGATGCATTCGAAGCTGTAGTCGGCGCCGCCGTCGGTCAGCTGCACGATGGCGTCGACGATGTTGGCATGCTCCTTCGGGTTGAGGAAGTGCGTCATGCCGAACTTGCGGGCCATGGCCTCGCGCTCCGGGTTCAGGTCGATGCCAATGATCTTGTCGGCGCCCACCATCTTCGCGCCCTGGATGACGTTGAGGCCGATGCCGCCCAGCCCGAACACCACCACGTTGGCGCCGGCTTCCACCTTGGCCGTGAAGATCACGGCGCCGATGCCGGTGGTCACGCCGCAGCCGATGTAGCAGACCTTGTCGAAGGGCGCGTCGGGGCGGATCTTGGCCAGCGCGATCTCCGGGGCCACGATGTGGTTGGCGAAGGTCGAGGTGCCCATGTAGTGCAAGATGGGCTTGCCGCCCAGCGAAAAGCGCGTGGTGCCATCGGGCATCAGGCCCTTGCCCTGGGTGCCGCGGATCAGCTGGCACAGGTTGGTCTTGCGCGACAGGCAGAACTTGCACTGGCGGCATTCGGGCGTGTACAGCGGAATCACGTGGTCGCCCGGCTTCAGCGAGGTGACGCCCGGGCCGACTTCCATGACCACACCGGCGCCTTCGTGGCCGAGGATGGCGGGGAACAGGCCTTCGGGATCGGCGCCCGACAGGGTGTAGTAGTCGGTGTGGCAGATGCCGGTGGCCTTGACTTCCACCAGCACCTCGCCGGCGCGCGGTCCGTCGAGGTCGACTTCTTCGATGGTGAGGGGCTTGCCGGCTTCCCAGGCCACGGCGGCACGAGTCTTCATGGAGCGGTTCCTAATCTTCGGTGAGGTTCTTGCGGCGGCCAAGCCACCTGCGGAGCGTGCGGTGCCAGGGCTGTGGCGGAACGCACGGAGTGTGGACCGAGTTTACGCGGGCGGGATGCGCGGCGGCAGCGGGGACCGGGGAGGAGCGCGACAAGGGCCGGCCCGGCCTTTAGAATGCCTGCTCCATGGCAAGTGAAAAACGGGTCAAGGCCGCTGACCGGACGCTCGACCTCTTCGAAGCTTTCCAGAGGGAAGCGCGGCCCATGAGCCTGTCGGAAATCGCGCTTGCGATGGACATCCCGGTGAGCAGTTGCCACGTTCTGGTGGCTACCCTGGTCTCGCGCGGCTACCTCAGCCAGGCCGGCGGCCCGCGCGCCTATTACCCGACACGCATGCTCTACGAGCTGGGCCAGGATCTCCTGGCCAAGGATCCCGTGCTCACCAAGGTCACGCCGCTGCTCGAGAACCTGCGCGACAAGTCGGGCGAGACCATCGTCCTGGGCAAGCGGCTCGACCGCTTCGTGCAGTACATCCACGTGCTGGAAGCACCCCAGACCATCCGCTACAGCGCGAACGTGTCCGACATCCGTTCGCTGCATTCCAGCGCGCTGGGCAAGGCCCTGCTGGGCGCGATGCCCGTGGAGCAGCGCACCGAGGTCGCTCAGAACCTGGGTTACGAGCGCGTCACCTCCAAGACCGTGCCAAATGCCAAGCGCCTGCTGGCCGACGTGGCGGCCGGCGAGGCGCGCGGATGGCACATGACCCGCGGCGAAAGCGTGGTGGATGTCGCGGCGGTGGCGAAGTCGGTGCTGCTTGGGCGCGAGGTGCACGCCGTCGCCATCGCGGGCCCGCTGTCGCGCATGGAGCCGATGCTGGAGAAGTTCGCACGCCTTCTTGGCGCGGCCTGCGCGGACATGGAAGCCGCCACGCGCTGAGGCGCGGCGGCTTCGCGTCAGTTGGAATAGCGTCCGCCGGTCACGTGCAGCAGCTCGCCGGTGATGAAGCCGGCGCGCTCCGACGCCAGGAACAGCACCGCATCCGCGATGTCGCGCGGCAGGCCCAGGCGCGGCAGCGGCGTGGCCTTCAGCCACTTCTCGCGGATGGCGTCATAGGCAGGCAGCTGCCGCATCATCTCGGTCTCGACGAAGCCGGGCGCGATCGCGTTGACGGTGATGTTGAACTTGCCCTCCTCGTACGAAAGCGCCTTGGTGAAGCCCACCAGGCCGGCCTTGGCCGCCGAATAGTTGGCCTGCCCGGGGTTGCCCAGGTGCGCCCGCGACGAGATGTTGATGATCCGGCCCCAGCGTTGCTCCATCATGTGCGGCACGGCCGCCTTGCTGCACAGGTACGCGCCTTTGAGGATGACGCCGGTGACCAGGTCCCAGTCCGCTTCCGGCATCTTGGTCAGATAGCTGTCCTTGGGGAAGCCGGCGTTGTTCACCAGCACGTGCAGCGCGCCGAACTTCTCCACCGTCTGCGTCACCAGGCGCTGTACATCGTCGGCGCGCGTCACGTCAGCCACGACGCCCAGCACATCGAATCCCTCGGACCGCAACGCTGCCGCTGTTTTCTCGGTGTTCTCCGCGTGGATGTCCGTGACGACGACCCTGGCTCCTTCCTGCGCCAGGGCCCGGGCGGTTTCCGCGCCGATGCCACGCCCCGAGCCGGTGACGATGGCGACCTTGTTCTCCAAACCAAGTTGCACTTCGATCCTCTCGATGCCTAGTCGGCGCTGATGTTGTTCTTCGTGACCACCTGCTTCCACTTGTCCAGTTCCTGGCTCAGGAAGGTGCCCAGCTGCTCGGGCGATCCGGGCGCCACTTCGACGCCGGCCTGCCCCAGCCTCTCCACGACCTGTGGCTCGCGCAGGAGCGTGACCAGCTCGCGGTTGATGCGGGCGATGGCCGCGGCAGGCGCCTTGGCCGGCGCGAACAGCGCGAACCATGCTCCGACGTCATAGCCCGGCACCGTCTCCGCCACCACCGGCACGCCGGGGAAGCTGGCCGAACGCCTGGCGCTCGCCAGCGCCAGTGCACGCACCTTGCCCGACCGGATGTGAGGCGCCGCGGACACCGCGGGCTCGATCATCGCGTCCACCTGGCCGCCCATGAGGTCGATCAGCGCAGGGCCGCTGCCCTTGTACGGGATCTGCCGCATCTTGATGCCCGCCAGGTCCTCCAGCAGAACCGCGGCAACGTGCTGCGATCCGCCGTTGCCGCCCGTGGCATAGCTGATTCTGTCGGGATCCTTCCTGGCCAGCGCGATGAACTCCTGCAAGGTGTTGGCCTTCAGGTCAGGGCGCACGATCAACGCGAAAGGCGTCTGGCCGACATAGCCGATGGGCGCGAAGTCGCGTTTGGGGTCCCAGGACAGCTTGCGATTCACCGCGGGGTTGATGGCGATGCTGCCGATGGTGGCCAGTCCGATGGTGTAGCCATCGGGCTCGGCGCGCGCCAGTGCCTCCAGGCCGATGGCCCCGGTGGCGCCGGGCCGGTTGTCGACGATGACGTTCTGCCCCAGCGCGGCACCCAGGCGCTCCGCCACCGTGCGCGCGACGATGTCGGTGGAACCGGACGGCGGGAAGGGCACGATCATCCGCACGGGCTTGTTCGGGAAGCTGGCCTGGGACCTGGCCACGCCGGGCAGCACGGCCACGGAAGCCAGGGCGGCCGCACCCAACAGGCGGCGGCGAATGGAATCGGTCATTGTTTGTTCTCCTCGTACGGTATGTTCTGCGCCACCAGGTCCCACACGTGGCGTGCGCTCGGGATCTGCTGTTCTTCGTGGATATGGCCTACCAGGCCGGCCGCGCGGCTCACGACGGCGAGGCCCCGCATGATCTGCTGCGGGATGCCCGCTTCGCCCAGCACCGCTGCCACCGCGCCGGTCACGTTGATGGTGAGATGGCGGCCGTAGGCCGCATCCACCTCGCGCGACAGCACTTCGAGCGCCCCGATGTAGCGGCCCGGCGCGCCGGCCTCGCGCGCCACCTGCAGCAGGCGTGGCGAGCGCGGGTCATCCGGCTTGTGGAAGGGGTGGCCGAAGCCGGGCAGGTGCTTGCGCTGTGCGGCGTGACCGGTGGCGATCTCCCGCGCACGCGCCTGCATGCCCTCCGGTGCGGCGAGGATGTCATCGAGCAGGCGCGCTGCGCCCTCCATGGTGCCGATGAAGGTGTTGCCCACGCCCAGCAACCCCGCGGCAACCGCGGACTGCATGGCTTCAGGCGTGGAGTCGTAGATCAGTCGCGTGACGATGGAGCTCGGCGTGAAGCCGTGTTCCATCAGCGTGACCAGGACCGAATCGACGATCTTCAGCTGCAGCGGAGTCGCCGGCTTGCCGGTGAGCTGCAGGATCATCATCTCGGTGAAGCTGATGCGGCCGATCAGCTCCTGGACCAGGTCGCGGTCGCGCACGTACACCGCGTCCTTCGTGTGGCGGGCGATGCGCGTGCGGGGGGCGGCCCTGTCCTTCATGCGGCGCCCTTCGCGTCGCGGGTGCGGATGACGATCTGCCATACGCTTTCCATCACGTCCTCGCCGCGCTGGTTGACGGCCACGCGTGCAAACGTGACCGTGCCGCGATCCGGCTTGCGCCCCGGCTGCTTGTCGGTGACCGTCATGCGCACCTTCAGCGTGTCGCCGATCTTGCAGGTTCGGCGGAACTTGCAATGCAGGTCGGCCAGCCCCAGGATGGATGGCTCCAGGTACTTCATGACCGGCAGGCGCGTGCACAGACCCGACGTGATGGCCAGCACCAGCAAGCCGTGGGCGATGCGCCCAGCGTGCTGCGTGCCGGCGGCGAACTCCGCGTCAACGTGCAGGGCGTTGTAGTCGGCGGACAAGCCGGCGAAATTGACCACGTCGGCCTCCGTCACCGTGCGGCCCGAGGTGGTGAAGCTGTCGCCGACCTCCAGGTCCTCGAAGCAGACGACGTAGTCGTCCAGCCGGCGCAACAGCCGTTGCTCTTCCATGTTGCTGTCTCCTCTCATTCGTTACCTGCACCGCCGAACGCCGAGAGCCCCAGCAGTTCGCGTCCGATGATGAGGGTCTGGATCTCTGTGGTGCCCTCCGGGATGACCGCGCCCCGGGTGTCGCGGAAGATCCGCTCGATGGGATAGTCGTCGCTGTATCCCATGCCGCCGTGCACCTGCAGCGCCAGGTCGGCCACCTCGTGCGCTGCCTGTGCGGCGTACATCTTGGCGATGGAGCACTCCATCCGCGCTGGCCGCCCGCGGTCCAGCGTGCGGGCCGCGCGGCGCACCAGCTGCCTCGCGGCGTCAGTACGCACCCGCATGTCGACCACCATCTTCTGCACGAGCTGGTAGGAACCGATCGGCGCGCCGAACTGCTTGCGCGTTCTGGCGTAGTCGAGGCTGAGGTCCAGCGCAGCCTGCGCTGCGCCGACGGCGCCGCCTGCGACGCTCAGGCGGCCGAAGCTCAGGGCCAGCAGGATGTTCTTGAGACCCTTGCCGACCTCGCCAAGCACGTTGCCGGCCGGCAGGCGCATGTCCTGGAAGCTCAGCTCGGACGTGGTGGTTGCGCGCAGCACCATGGTGTGAACGCGCTTCTTCTCGAACTTGGCCTCGCGGCTGTCCACCAGGAACGCCGTGATGCCGTGAGGCTCGCCATCGCGGGTGGGGGGCACCTTCGCCATCAGGATGCCGAGCTCGGCGATGGCACCGTTGGTGATCCACAGCTTGCTGCCGTTGACGACCCACTCGTCCCCCTCGCGCACGGCCCGGGTTTCCATGCCGGCGACATTGGAGCCGTGGTTGGGCTCGGTGATGCCGACCCAGACGCGCAGCTTGCCGTCCAGCAACGGCTGCAGGTAGCGGTCCTTCTGCTCCTGCGTGCCCAGGCGCGCCAGCAACAGTGCCGCCATGTTCATGGTGTTGAGGATGGCGCGCAGGCTGTGCCACACATAGCCCGCCTCCTCCATGAGCAGCGCATAGTCCATGTAGGAAAGGCCATAGCCGCCCTCCTCTTCCTTCAGGAAGCCGCCCAGGTAGCCGAACTGGGCGAGACGGCCCGGCAGCGTCCAGTCGAACTCGCCAGACTTCTCGAAGGTCGCCACCGTGGGGCGCACCTCCCGGTCCATGAACTGCGCGACGGTCTGGCGCAGCAGGCGTTGTTCGGAGGTGAGGTCGTCGTCTTCGATCTGTCGCATGGGTGGGGCCGCGCCAGGTTGTGCACGGCCGGCATTTCCTTCAGAATGATGAAAGCAATTTTTCCATACAGAAAGTGCCAAGTCAAATGCAGTCCCAGGACCTGCCCTTTCGCGGCGTGCGCGTGCTCGATGCCAGCCAGGGCCTGGCAGGCCCCTACTGCGGCATGCTGCTGGCGCAGCAGGGCGCGGAGGTGATCAAGCTCGAACCCCCCGATGGCGACTGGAGCCGTGGCATCGGTTGCCGCCACGGCAGCCACACGGCCATTGACCTCATGGCCAACCGCGGCAAGCGCAGCATCGCGGTGGACATGAAGAAGCCGGGCGCGGCGGAGGCGATGCTTCGCATCGCGAGCGAATGCGACGTGGTGATCGAAAGCTTCCGGCCCGGCGTGGTCGACAAGCTGGGGATCGGCTACTCGCAGGTGCGCGCGCGCAATCCGGACATCGTCTATGCCTCCATCAGCGGCTTCGGCCAGGAGGGTCCGGGCGCGCAGCAGGCCGCCACGGATACGGTGATCCAGGGCTTCAGCGGCATGATGAGCCTGGCGGCCGACGACGAAGGCCGGCCGCGCCGGCTCGGCTTCCTTGCCGTCGACACACTCACCGCGCTATATGCCTTCCACGCGGTGTCCTCGGCCCTGTACGGGCGTCTCAAGGGCCTGCCGGGGCGGCACCTCGACATCAGCCTGATGCAGGCGGCCGCGGCCTTCCTCGCGCCCAAGCTCGTGGAAACGTCGCTGGAAGGCGAGGCGCCCGTGCCGCTGAACGTGCCGGCCGGCGTCTACCGCACGCACGACGGCTGGATCGCGATCACGCTCAGCAAGGAGGCACACTACGCCGCGCTGTGCCGCGCCACCGGCCGGCCGGACCTGGCGGAGGACCCGGCGTTCGGCAGCTTCGTGAAGCGTGCGCCCCATGCACCCTACCTGCAGAACGAGTTCGCCACCGAACTCCTGCAACGCAGCACCGCCGACTGGCTCACGCACCTGGCCGAACACGGCGTCGTCGCCAGCCGCGTCAACACCGTCGCCTCCTGGCTGGCCGACCCACTCGTTGCCGCCACCGACGCTGCGCCCGAAGTGAGCGCCCCCGATTGCGGTACCTTCCGCTTCCCGCGCATTCCCGGCGCCCCCTTGCCCGCGGCCGGGGAATCCCGCTACCACTGGCCGTCCGTGGGCGAACACGGGCACGAGGTGCTGGAACGCTTCGGCTTCTCCGCCGCGGAGGCCGACGCCTTGCTGGCGCCACGGTAGCCATCACCACCTCTAAACCAAGACCAAGAAGGAGACAAGCATGACCCACCGAGAACTCGATCGCCGCGGCTTCATCCGCCTCGCCGGTGCCGGCGCACTGCTGGGCGGCGTCCCGCAAGCCTGGGCCCAGGGGAACGCCTTTCCCAGCAAGCCGATGCGCATCGTGGTGCCGTTCGCGCCCGGCACGGGCAGCGACGTCGTCGCCCGCACGGTGGGCCAGAAGATCAGCGAGCAGACCGGCCAGCCGGTCGTGGTCGAGAACCGCGAGGGCGGCGGCGGCATCGTCGGCACGCTCGCCGCGGCGCAGGCACCCGCGGACGCCCACACCATGCTCCTGGTGGCCAACCCCTTCACCATCGTCGCAGGCACCAACGCCAAGGCGCCCTACGACCCGATCAAGGACTTCGCGCCCGTGGCCAAGGTCGCCAACGTGCCCATCGTGCTGTGCGTGGCGAACAATCTCGGCATCAACTCGGTGCGCGAACTCATCGCCTATGCCAAGGCCAACCCGGGCAAGCTCAGCTTCGCCTCCTCGGGAGCGGGCACCCCGAGCCAGCTGGAGATGGAGCTGTTCAAGCAGGCCGCGGGCGTCGACATCGTCGAAGTGCCGTACAAGAGCACCGCGCAGGCCATGACCGACGTGATCGGCGGCCAGATCGCCATGTACCCCGCGGCCATGCCGCTGTGCCTGCAGCACGTGAAATCGGGCCGGGTCAAGGCAATCGGCGTGTTCGACGTTCAGCGCTCCCCGCAGCTGCCCGACGTGCCGCATTTGGCCGAGGCCCTGGGCCAGCCGAACTACACGGCCACGCCCCTGTGGTACGGGTTCGTCACCCGCGCCGGCGCACCGCGCGACGCGCTGCGGCAGCTGCGCGAGCTGGTGGTGAAGGCGATGGCGTCGAACGACGTCGTCGAAAGGCTGGTTCCCCTGGGCGCATCGCCGATCTCCCCGACCGTGGAGGAGTTCACCAGGCAGATGCAGGCCGAGATCGACAAGACGGCGCGCCTCACCAAGGTACTGGGGATCGCCCGGTGAGCCGGCGCATCCTGCCGGCAGCGCCGGTGTTCGAGGACTTCGATACCGGGGACGTGCACGTGAGCTATGCGCGCACCGTCACCGAATCGCACCTCGTCACCTTCACCGCGATGGCAGGCTTGCAGTTGCCGCTGTTCATCGACCACGGCCATGCGCGTGCCAACACCCCTTTCGGCGGGCCGATCGCGCCGGGCTTTCTCACGGCGTCCCTGTCGGCCGGCATGCTGGAAAGCGTGCTGGGCGGCAACGTCATCGCCGGCCTGGGCATGGACGCCTTCCGCTTCCAGCAGCCGGTGCGCGTGGGCGACACGCTGCATGCGGAGGTGAAGGTGCTGGAGAAGAAGGAGACGCGCGACCCCAGCCGCGGCGTGATCACCTTCGGCATCGCCGTGCTGAACCAGGGCTCGGAAGTGGCGTTGGACTATCGCGCCACCGTCTTGGTGCGCCGGCGTTAGATCACGCCCTCCGCCGCCAGCGAGGCCACCTCGTCGGAGGACAGCCCCAGCACCTGGCCCAGCACCTCGTGCGTGTGTTCGCCCAGCAGCGGAGGCGCGCTGCGGTAGCTCACGGGGGTGCCGCTCAGGCGCAGGGGGCTGGCCAGCGTCGGTGCGCTGCCGTGCGGATGCGGCAGGTCGACGCGCAGTTGCCGGTGCCGCACCTGCGGGTCCTCGAAGACTTCCTGGAAGTTGTTGATGGGGCCGCAGGCCACGTCAACGGCCTCCAGCTGCTCCTGCCACCAGCGCTTGGGCCTGGCCGCCAGGATGTCGCGGATGATGGGGCGCAGCACCTCCCGGTTCACCACCCGGTCGGGGTTCCTGGCGAAGCGGGGATCGGCTGCCAGATCCTCGCGGCCCGCCACCTGGCAGAAGCGCTTGAACTGGGCGTCGTTGGCCACGGCCAGGATCATGTGCCCGTCGGACGTGGGGAAAACCTCGTACGGCACGATGTGCGGGTGGGCGTTGCCCAGGCGGCGGGGCACCTCGCCGCCACAGAACATGGACAGCACCTGCGTCACGTTGACGGCGACGGCCATGTCCAGGAGCGCGCAGTCGATGTACTGGCCTTCGCCGGTGCGTTCCCGGTGGGCCAGCGCCGCGCTCAAGGCGATGGCCGCGTTGAGGCCTGTCATGTAGTCCACGATCGGGATCCCCACCTTCTGCGGGCCGCCACCCGGCAGAGCGTCGTCCTCGCCGGTGATGCTCATCATTCCGCCCATGCCCTGGAACACGAAGTCGTAGCCCGGGCGCTCGGCATGCGGGCCGTCCTGCCCGAAACCCGTGACCGAGCAGTAGATCAGGCGGGGATTGACCGCCTTGAGATCCTCGTAGCCCAGCCCGTACCGGGCCAGGTTGCCGACCTTGTAGTTCTCGACGAGGACGTCGCTGACCTTCACGAGCTCGCGCACGATCGCCTGGCCGCGCGGGGTGGAGATGTCCAGCGTGACGGACTTCTTGTTGCGGTTGCCGGCGAGGAAGTACGCCGATTCGCGGGTGTCGGCGCCCGCGCGGTCCTTCATCCAGGGCGGTCCGAAACCTCGCGTGTCGTCGCCGACGCCGGGCTTCTCGATCTTGATCACCTCGGCGCCGAGGTCGCCGAGGATCTGGGCGGCAAGCGGCGCGGCCAGGATGCGAGAGAGGTCCAGGACACGGATATGGGAGAACGGGCCGGCCATTTTATTCACTATCTTGAAATATCTTTCTCCATTCTAAAATCGTCGCTTCGATCCCGCAAGACGACCACCATGCGACCTGCCTCTTCTTCCGCTGCGCGCGGGCCTCTGCGCGGCCTGCGCGTCGTCGAGTTCGCGGCCATCGGGCCCGGCCCCTTCGCGGCCATGCTGCTGTCGGACATGGGCGCGGACGTGGTGCGCATCGACCGCCCCCGCGCCGGCCCCCGGCCGTATTTCGACGTGGTGTCGCGTGGCCGCCGCGTGGTGGAGATCGACCTGCGCGCGACCGGCGGCGCCGCCCAGGCGCTGCGGCTTTTGAAGCACGCCGATGCGCTGATCGAGGGATTCCGGCCTGGCGTGATGGAGCGCCTGGGCTTGGCGCCTGAGGTGGTCGCCGAGCGCAATTCGAAGCTGGTCTATGGCCGCATGACCGGATGGGGTCAGGATGGCCCGCTGGCGAAGTCCGCCGGACACGACATCGACTACATTGCCTTGAGCGGGGTGCTGGCCACATTCGGCCCGCGTGGCGCGCCCCCGCTGCCGCCGCAGAACCTGGTCGGCGACTACGGTGGTGGCTCGCTGTACCTGGTGATGGGCATGCTGGCCGCCTTGCTGGAGGCGCGTGCCAGTGGCCGCGGACAGGTGGTGGACGCCGCCATCGTCGACGGTTCGGCGTCGCTGCTGGCCCTGTATGCGGGGCGCCTGGTGAAGGGCGACTGGCACGCCGAGAGGGGCGTCAACATGCTCGACGGCGCGCCGCACTACTACCGCTGCTACGAGACGGCCGACGGCCGCTACATGGCAGTGGGCGCGATCGAGCCTCAGTTCTACGCGCTGCTGCTGGAGCGCCTGGGCATTCCGCCAGACACCATGCCGCAGCAGGACCGCGCGCGCTGGCCGGAATTCTCCGAGGTCCTGGCCACACGCTTCCGGCGCGCCACGCAGTCCGAGTGGCAGCATCGCTTCGAGGGCACGGATGCCTGCGTCTGCGCCGTGCTGCCCCTGCACGAGGCAGCGCGCCATCCGCATTTGGCGCACCGCGAGAGCTTCACCACGGTGGAGGGGGTGCTGCAGCCCAACGCAGCGCCGCGGTTCTCACGCAGCGGCCAGGCCGTGCAAGGCCCACCTCCAGTGGCGGCCACCGAACTCGAAACAATCCTTGCTGGCTGGAGCACCTGAACCCGCCACTCGCCAGCACAAGGCCGATGGATTGGCAGCAAACGATCGCGGCGCCGCCTGCGACCTGCGAGCCGGTCCGATGACGTTGGACAGCACGGTTAGCCGGTTGAACGTCCCGCCTACGCCGCCGTCCGCCTCCGCCTGACACGCACGGTCCGGCAGACGGGCAAGACTGGTCGCAAAGGAGGACCCGAGATGTTCGACCTGCCCACCTACGCCTTTCCCTTCCTGTTCGCCGTCATCGCCGCCGTGGCCGCGCGCGTGCTGGCCGGCCGCGTGCGCGACGACGCCGCTTCCTTCCCGGGCTGGATCCTGTACGCGGTCGCCATCGGCTGTGTCGTGATCGGGTTCGCCACGATGTGGCTGGACCACCGCGTCTGAAACGGAGGCCGCCATGAACGATCGGAAGCAACCCCAGCCCTGGCACCCCGCCGACGCGAACCCGCCCGCGCGCAGGGGCGCACCACTGGGCACGCACAGCCTCACGGGCGGCGGCACCAGCGTGGGCATGCCCACGCCGGAGCCCGGCCAACCGGAACGCAGCACACCGCGCGAGCAGCCGCGCGCAGCCGAAGCGGACCTGCTGACCGAGCCGCGGGCAGGCGCGCCGGACCTGCTGGGGCGGAAGTAGCACCTGCGAAGGCGCTTGGCACCACGGCGATCAGGCGTTCGCCTCGACACTGGTCGCCCCTGCGCGACCAGCGGAACCCCCGGAAAAATGCTGGTTCGCGGCGCACCCGGCGACGCGTGGCGCCCACAGGCCCGCCGGGTATCCTCGCCCGATGGATGACGCCAACCAGATCGAGGTTCCTGCCTCGTTCACCGCCCTCTTCGCCACGCCTTCCGGCCGCCTGACAGAACCGATGCACCACGTGCGCGAGCGCTATGAGCTGTGCGAAGACCTCGCGCAGATGCTGACCGAGCAGGCCGGTACGCTGCAGTTCAAGACCGGCTTGCCCGAAGCGGCTCTGCTGCGCAACCTGCAAACCGGCCTGCGCGAAGGCGAGGTGCCCCTGCCGCCCGCGCAGGCGCAGTGGGTGGTCACGCGCCTGGCGGAATTGCTGGGCTGGGCGTACGACGTGGCCCCGTGATCGCGGGCTGGCGCGCGCCCCAGGCTGGGGCATCGTTTTCGCGTCTGTCTGGGTCGCGTCCGTCGATGCGTCAAAATGATGCACTCACAGCCCGATTTGCACCATCCTGATGAAGTACACGAGCGTCCACCAGTTCCTGCACCACGTCGCCGAGCGCAACCCCGGTCAACCGGAGTTCCTGCAGGCCGTCACCGAAGTGATGGAGAGCCTCTGGCCCTTCATCGAGGCGCATCCCAAGTACGCCGAACAGGGCCTGCTGGACCGCCTGGTCGAACCCGATCGGGCAGTGATGTTCCGCGTCTCGTGGGTGGACGACCACGGCCAGGTGCAGGTCAATCGCGGCTACCGCATCCAGCACAGCATGGCCATCGGCCCCTACAAGGGCGGCCTGCGCTTCCATCCCTCGGTCAACCTGTCGGTGCTGAAGTTCCTGGCGTTCGAGCAGACCTTCAAGAACGCGCTGACCACGCTGCCCATGGGCGGCGGCAAGGGCGGCTCCGACTTCGATCCCAAGGGCCGCAGCCCGGGCGAGGTGATGCGCTTCTGCCAGGCCTTCATCCTCGAGCTGTACCGCCACATCGGCTCCGACACCGACGTGCCGGCCGGCGACATCGGCGTGGGCGGCCGTGAAGTGGCCTTCATGGCGGGCATGTACAAGCGCCTGACCAACCGCGCCGACTGCGTCTTCACCGGCAAGGGCCTGAGCTTCGGCGGCTCGCTGATCCGCCCCGAGGCCACCGGCTACGGCACGGTCTACTTCGCCGAGGAAATGCTCAAGACCCGCGGCCTCGACCTGGAAGGCATGCGCGTGTCGGTCTCCGGCTCGGGCAATGTGGCCCAGTACGCGGTGGAGAAGGCCATGGCGCTGGGCGCCAAGGTGGTCACCGTGTCCGACTCCAGCGGCACCATCGTCGACGAGGACGGCTTCACGCCCGAGAAGCTGGCGGTGCTGATGGACGTCAAGAACCATCACTACGGCCGTGTCTCCGACTATGCCGAACGCACGGGCACGCGCTTCGAGGCCGGCAAGCGACCCTGGCACGTGCCGGTGGACATCGCCCTGCCCTGCGCCACCCAGAACGAGCTGTCGCTGGAGGACGCCGAGCTGCTGATCCGCAACGGCGTGCGCTGCGTGGCCGAAGGCGCCAACATGCCCTCGACCATCGAGGCGGCCAAGGCCTTCGAGGCCGCCGACGTGCTGTACGCGCCGGGCAAGGCCAGCAACGCCGGCGGCGTGGCCACTTCGGGCCTGGAGATGAGCCAGAACGCCATCCGCCTGAGCTGGCCGCGCGAGGAAGTCGACGCCCGCCTGCTGCAGATCATGCAGGGCATCCACGCCGCCTGCGTGCGCCACGGCACGGGCCCCGACGGCCGCGTCAGCTACGTGGACGGCGCCAACGTGGCTGGCTTCGTCAAGGTGGCTGACGCGATGCTGGCGCAGGGGCTGTAAGGCCGGTCTGCGGGCGCAGCAGCAGCGCCGGGACGCACCACATGGCGCGCCCGCAGACCGCTGCCC
>JAEZKX010000326.1 GCA_023436025.1 Pseudomonadota bacterium
GGCTGGCCATGACCTGCCGCGTCATCGCCGCCAGCAGCGCCGGCTCGCCGCGCCCGCGCTGCTGGTGGCTGTGCTTGAACCAGTTCCAGCAGCGCTGCGGATTGGCCTGCTGCGACTGCGCCGGGTACAGCACGAAGCAGTCGTGCCGGCGCGCGGCTTCGTTCATGCGCGTTCCCGCGGCGAAGTCGTCGGGGTTCTGGGTGCAGCCGTGCAGCATCACCACCAGCGGCAGGGGCCGTGTACCGGCGGCCGGCGGCACGTAGAGCTTGTAGTCGCGCTGCGCGCGGCCGTCGCCGCCGCGGCCGGACTCGAAGCGGCCCTGCGCATGTGCGTCGGCCCGGGGCGCCGCGGGGGCTTGGTCGATCGTGCGGGCCTCGACGTCCAGGGTGAGGCCGTCGATCGTGCGGGACTCGACGTCCAGCACGAGGCCGTCGTCGGACGCCCGGCGCGGCGATGGGGTGGCCGCCGCCGCGGAGGAGCCTTGCAGCGCGGCCTGGATGGCCGCGGTGGCGGCCTGCAGGTCACCGCTACCCACGAGCCGCGTGGCGTCGTGCATCAGGCGCTGGAAATCGGTGTGCATGTGGCTCCCTGAAACTGGTTTCAACGAATGCGCTGGCGCAAGGCGGCCTTGACGCCGGGGCTGGCGTGCAGGGCACCCAGGACGGTGAGCGAGGAGATGGTGGCGGCCGCCAGTTCGGGCGTGACGGCGTCGTCGATCGTGGCCAGGCCCAGCACCCGGATGTCCAGCTGTTCGCCGACCGCCTTCAGCGCCAGCAGGTCGGCCTGGGACACGTGCAGCACGCCCAGAGTCAGCGTCTTGCGGGCCGCCACCTGCTTGACCGCGTCGGCATGCGCGCCCAGCTGGTTGCGAATGGCCGTGCGGATGAAGTCGGAGCGGTTGGCATAGAAGCCTTCCTGCACCAGCAGGTCGATCTGGCCCAGGTCGACGCAGCCCAGGTTCATGGTGATCTTCTCGTCCTGCGGCCTGGGCGCGGCGGTCAGCGACTTGGTGCTGGGGCGTGGCATACGGCCATACTAGCACCATCCACTTGGATGGCAAGTAACAGGATCTTAGGGATCCTGCTGCTCGGCCTTCTCCACCTGGGGCGCCGCCAGTTCGCGTCCCACCATGGCCCGCGCGTACAGGTAATTGGTGCGTGCGTTCTCGCTGAGCTGGTCCATGTCCACGCGCCCGGCGTCGTCGCAGGGGAAGGCAAAGCCGCGGCCGCTGTCGAACAGCGACCGGAAGCACAGTCGGAAGGCTGCGGATGCGGGCTGGTGCATGGCCGTACAACGAAGCGGCGCCTCGACGCGACGACCGCGTGCGTGCAAAGGCGACGTGAAGACTGTGAGTGGATGAGGCGTTGCGGCGCGGCGCACGCCGCAGCCAAGGGGCCGATCGCCTAGGGCCGGTCGAACATCCCCAGCTTCCAGTCCGCCGCCCAGGCGCGGAACACCTCGACCGCGCGCACGCTGTGGCCGTGGCTGTCCAGCCGCGGCGAGTAGACGGCCAGGCCCATGCGCCCCGGCACCACCGCCAGCACGCCGCCGCCGACGCCGCTCTTGGCCGGCAGGCCCACGGTGTAGGCCCACCGGCCGGAGGAGTCGTACATGCCGCAGGTGAACATCAGCGTCAGCACGTCGCGCAGGCTCTCGGGGCGGATCGCGCGTTTGCCGGTCAGCGGCTGCACCCCGCCGTTGGCCAGCGTCGCGGCCATCAGCGCCAGCTCGCGCGTGTCGGCGGCCACGGTGCACTGGCGCGCGTAGATCGCCATGGCGCCGTCGATGTCGTCGCCGATCAGGTCGAAGTGCCGCAGCAGGTGCGCGATGGCGCGGTTGCGGTGCGCGCCTTCGCCGGTGAGGTCGGTGGTGGCCGGATGCAGCCGTGCCTCGCGGCCCAGGTAGTCGCCGAACATCGCCATCACCTGCTGCGGCGCGCGCTTCGGCGCCGCATGGTGCAGCATGGCCGACATGGCGATGGCGCCCGAGTTGATCATCGGGTTGTAGGGCAGGTGGTCTTCCTCCAGCTCGATGATCGAGTTGAAGGATTCGGTGGTGGGCTCCACGCCCACCCGGCGGTGCACCTCGGCGCGGCCGAACAGGTCGAGCGCCAGGCCGTAGATGAAGGGCTTGGAGATCGACTGGATGGTGAGGAGGTGGCCGGCGTCGCCGGCCGTCACCACCTCGCCATCCACCGTGGCCACTGCGATGGCGAAGGTGTCGGGGTCGGTCTGCGGGTGCTCCGGCGTGTAGCCGGCCGGCTTGCCGTCGCGCGCGTCGCGGAAGGTCTCCAGCAGCAACCGCAGGTAGATGGCGGGATCGGCAGGCCAGTTCGTCATGGCGCATTCTCACCGGCATGGCGCGACACGGCGGTGGTTTCGCCCAGCAGGCCGCGCGGCCGCCACAGCAGCATCAGGGCGATCAGCACGCCGATCAGCACCACCTGCAGCGCCGCGGCGCGCGCCTGTTCGGCCTGCGGCACCACGCTGCGCAGCACCCCGCCCGACACCGCCCAGAAGCCCCACACCAGGTAGGCGCCGAGGATGGCGCCGCGGTTGTTGCCGGAGCCGCCGACGATCAGCATGGCCCACAGCTGGAAGGTGAGGATGGGCAGGAAGTCCTCGGGCGCGATGTAGCCGACGAAGTGCGCGTAGAGCGCGCCGCCCAGGCCCATCAGCATGCTGCCGATCACGAAGGACTGCAGGCGGAAGCGGAAGGCGCTCTTGCCCAGGGCCGCGGCCGCCTGTTCGTCCTCGCGGATGGCGCGCAGCACGCGGCCCCAGGGGCTGCGCACCAGGCGTTCGAGCCCGATGTAGAGCGCCGCCACGATGGCGATGACCAGCGCCAGGTAGGCCAGGTTCCAGCCCACGCCCGCGCCCATCACCGACTGCCAGGGCCGCGGGATGAACTGCACGCCGAAGGGCCCGCCCGTGAGCCACTGGGCGTTGAGCGCGACCAGCTGCACCACCACCGCGATGCCGAAGGTGGTGATGGCCAGGTAGTCGTGGCGCAGGCGCAGGGCCGCGGTGCCGACGACCAGGCCGGCCAGCCCGGAGGTCAGCATCGCGCCCAGGCAGCCGACGATCACCGGCAGGCCGAAGCCGCCGACGCGGCCGTCCACCGGCGGCGTGGTCAGCAGGCCCGTGGTGTAGGCGCCGATGGCGACGAAGCCGGCCACGCCCACGTTGAACAGGCCGGTGGTGCCCCACTGCAGGTTGAGTCCCAGCACCATCACGGCGAAGACGCTGGCGAACACCAGGAAGAAGGTGCCGTAGGAAAGGTAGTCCAGCACGCCCGGCATCAGGTCTTCTCCGCGAACAGACCCGTGGGCCGCAGCCACAGGATGGCGATCAGCACCACGAAGGCGGCGGCGGCGCGGTATTCGGCGCCCACCAGCATCACCGCGAAGCTCTCGGCCAGGCCGATGATCAGGCCGCCGAGGACGGCGCCCCAGACCGAGCCGATGCCGCCCAGGATGGCGGCGGCGAACAGCGGCAGCAGCAGCTCCTGGCCCATGGCGGGGCGCAGCTGCACCGTGAGGCCGACGAACACGCCGGCCAGTGCCGCGAGCGCCGCGCCCAGCACCCAGGTGGCGCGCATGACGTGCTCGGGGTCGATGCCGGCCACGCGTGCGAGCTGCGGGTTGAGCGAGGCCGCGCGCATCGCCCGGCCCATCGTGCTGCGGGCCAGGAACAGGTGCAGCGCGACCACGGCCACCGCGGTGAGCCCCAGCACCAGCAGCTGGTCGGGCGTGACGCGCAGGCCGCCCGCCACGTTGCGCGGGATCAGCGGGATGGCGATCTGCAGCTCGGTGGAGTAGTACTGCGGCACGCCGCCGTAGAAGTAGAACAGCAGGTTGCGCAGCGCCAGCGCGGCGCCGAAGCTGGCGATCACCAGCGTGATGGCGCCCTGGGCGCGCAGCCGCTTGAACAGCAGCCAGTCGATCGCCAGCGCCAGCAGCGCGGTGCCGGCCATGGCGACCAGCAGCGCCGCCATCAGCGGCCAGCCGAAGGAGAAGGGCGCCCAGGCCTGCGTGCCGCCGGCCACGGCGGTGAACCAGCCGACGGCCGACAGCGCGATGTAGGCGCCCCAGGCCAGCAGCTCGCCGTGGCCGAAGTTGGCGAAGCGCAGGATGGAGAAGGTGAGGGTGACGCCGATGGCGCCCAGCGCGATGACGGAGCCGACGATCAGGCCGTCGGCGAAAACCTGGATCATGCCGCGGCCCCTTCCACGTGGCGACCGAGATAGAGCTGCGCGATGCGGGCGTCGCCAGCCAGTTCGGCGGCTGGCGCCACCAGGCGTTCGCGGCCTTCCACCAGCACCGCGGCGCGGTCGGCGATGGCCAGCGCCGCCTTCACGTTCTGCTCCACCAGCACGATGGTGACGCCGCCGTCGCGGATCTCGCGCAGCTTGGCGAACACCTCCAGCACCAGCCGGGGCGACAGGCCCGCCGACGGTTCATCGAGCATCAGCACCTGCGGCATGCGCACCAGTGCGCGCGCCACGGCCAGCATCTGGCGCTGCCCGCCCGAGAGGCGGCCGGCCAGCAGCTTCTTCTGCCGCTCCAGGTCGGGGAAGGTGGCGTAGAGGGCCGGCAGCCGCTCGCGCGCGGACACGCGCTGCAGGGCCGCCGCCAGCTCCAGGTTTTCGGCGATGGTGAGATTGGTGAAGACGTTCTCCGTTTGCGGCACGAAGCCCAGGCCCGCCGCGCCCAGGCGGTGCGCGGGCACGCGCGTGATGTCGGTGTCGCCCAGCCACACCTGGCCGGCGGTGACCGGCACCAGGCCGGCGACGGCCTTGACCAGCGTCGACTTGCCGGCGCCGTTGGGACCGAGGATGGCCAGGATCTCGCCGGCGCGCACGTCGAGCGTGGCGCCGCGCACGATGGGCAGGCCGGGTTCGTAGGCGGCCTCCAGGCCGGCGATGCGCAGGGCGGCGCTCATTGCGGCGCCCCCAGGTAGGCTTCGACCACCTGCGGGTGCGCCAGCACCTCGCGCGGCGCGCCGGAGACCAGCAGGCGGCCCTGCGCCATCACCAGCACCGGGTCGCACAGCGAGGCCACCATGTCCATGTTGTGCTCGATGATCAGGAAGCTGGTGCCCTGCTTGTGCAGGGTGGCGATGCGGTCGACGATGGTGTCCAGCAGCGCGGGGTTGACGCCCGCGCCGGGTTCGTCGAGCAGCACCAGGGTCGGCTCTGCCACCATCACCCGGGCGAGTTCCAGCAGCTTGCGCTGGCCGCCCGAGAGCACGCGCGCCGGCTCCGCCGCGAGCCGCGCCAGGCCGACGAAGTCCAGCCAGTGCAGGGCGCGCTCGCGCACCTGGCGCTCCTGCGCCGCCACCGCGCCGGGCGCGAGCCAGTTGCGCCAGAAGCTTTCGCCTGCCTGGCCACGCGGTGCCAGCATGACGTTTTCCAGCACCGACATCGCGGCGAAGGGTTTGGGAATCTGGAAGGTGCGGGCCAGGCCGGCGTGGAACACGCGGTGCGCCGGCAGGCCGGAAAGCGGCTTGCCGTCCAGGCTGATGCGGCCGGAGGTGAGTGGCATCGCGCCCGCCACCAGGTTGAAAAGCGTGGTCTTGCCGGCGCCGTTGGGACCGATGAGGCCGGTGATGCGTCCGCGTTCCACCGTACACGACACGCCGTCCACCGCCCGCTGTCCGCCGAAAGCCTTGACGACATCGTCGAGAATGAGCATACAGACGGATTCTTGCATTTCTGAAACGAAGGGCGCCATGGACGATGACGGTTTCGAGATCCACGACCTGCGGGTGGAGGTGGTCGGCCCCCCCGACGCGCGGATCTATTGCGGCGCGAAGCCGGGCGACTTCTTCGAGTTGCGCGGCGAGATGCTGCACCTGCCGCCGGGCCAGGGCTTCTCGATCTACTCGCTGGCCGCGCTGCTGCCGCTGTTGCCGGCCAAGCAGCGCGCCACCCATCCCAACGACTGGATGTCGACCGACACCGAAGTCGCCTGCCCCGACCCGAACTGCCCCACGCGCTTTCGCATCAGCCGCATCGGCACGCGGCGCTTTCGCCATGCCGACACCACGGCCGTCCCCCTGAAACCATGAACCAGGTTGAAACCTTCGAACTCGCGCCGGGCTATGTGATCCCGCGCGTCCTGCGCGGCGGCTGGCAGCTGGCCGGCGACCACGGCGAGGTCGATCGCGAACGCGCGGTCGACGACATGGCGCAATTCGTGCGCGCCGGCATCAACACCTTCGACTGTGCCGACATCTACACCGGCGTCGAGGCCCTGATCGGCGCGTACCGCCGGCGCGACCCCTCGCTGCAGGTGCACACCAAGTTCGTACCCGACCTGGAAGACCTGGCGCGGGTGGACGAGGCCTACGTGCGGCGCATCAACGAACGTTCCCGCGAGCGCCTGAACGCGCAGGCGCTGGACCTGGTGCAGTTCCACTGGTGGGACTACGCCGTGCCGGGCATGGAGCGGGTGGCCGGCCACCTCGCGCAGCTGCAGCGCGAAGGCGCCATCCGCAACGTGGGCGGCACCAACTTCGACACGCCGCACACCGAGCGGCTGCTCGATGCCGGCGTGCCGCTGGTCAGCATGCAGGTGCAGTATTCGCTGCTGGACCGGCGCCCGGCCGGCGCGCTGGCCGCGCTGTGCGCGCGCAGCCCGGTGAGCCTGATCTGCTACGGCACCATCGCCGGCGGCTTCATCACCCGCAAGTGGCTGGACCAGCCCGAACCGCGCGACCTGAGCAACCGCTCGCTGATCAAGTACAAGCTGGTCATCGACGACTTCGGCGGCTGGGACGCCTTCCAGGGCCTGCTGCGCACCCTGCAGGCCATCGGCGACAAGCACGGCGTGGCCCTGTCCGCCGTGGCCACGCGCTGGGTGCTGGACCAGCCCCAGGTGGCCGCCGCCATCGTCGGCGCGCGCTACGCGGCGCACCTGCCGGAGTTGCTGCAGGTGTTCTCCTTCCGCCTGGACGCCGCCGACCGCGCCGCCATCGAGCGCGTGCTGTCCGCCTGCCCAGGCCCGCGGGGCGACACGTACACGCTGGAGCGCGACCGCGAGGGCCGCCACGGCCGCATCATGAAGTACAACCTGAACAAGACCTGACCCTTCGAGGAGAACGTTTCCATGCGCAAGTTCCTGTCCGTGTCCCTGCTGGCCGTCGCCGCGGCCGGCGCGCTGCCCGCCTTCGCGCAGGCGCCCGCCTGTCGCCACACGGTGGGCGTCGTGGTGTCGCTCACCGGGCCGGCCGGCCGCTTCGGCCAGGCCGCCTCCAAGTCGGTGGAGCTCGCCTTCCGCGACCTCAACGCCGCCGCGGGCGCCACCGGCATCGCCGGCTGCCAGCTCGCCTTCGAGGTGCGCGACAGCCAGAGCCAGGGCGCCGTGGCGGTCGACCAGGCCCGCCAGCTGGTCGACCTGCGCAAGGCGCCGGTGATCATCGGCAGCATCATCTCCTCCGACTCCATTCCCATGGTCACCTCGGTCACGGCGCCCGCCGGCGTGGTGCAGGTGTCGCCGGCTTCCTCGTCGCCCACGCTCACGCGGCTGGCCAACGAAGGCCAGACCAAGGGCTGGTTCTTCCGCACCATCACCTCCGATGCGCTGCAGGGCACGGCCGCGGCCAAGTACGCGCTGGACCAGGGCATGAAGGAGCTGGCGGTCATCCACGTCAACAACGACTTCGGCGTCAACATGCTGTCGGAGTTCCGCCGCGCCTACGAGGCGCTGGGCGGCAAGCTGCTGAGCGTCACGCCTTACAACCAGGGCCAGTCCTCGTACGCGCCGGAAGTCACGCGTGCCCTGGGCAGCAACCCCGGCGGCCTCTACCTGATCGGCTACCCGGGCGATGGCACCACCATCATGCGCACCTGGATCCAGCAGGGCGGGCCGCAGCGCTTCCTGCTGAACGACGGCATGAACTCCGCCGACCTGATCAAGGGCGTCGGCCCGCAGTTCATGAACAACGCCTTCGGCACATCGTCCGGCACGGCGCGCAGCCCCAGCACCGACTACTTCGGCCGCACCTATCCGGCCATGAGCGGCGGCTTCGACGCCAATGCGCCGGCAGCCGACCGCGCCTTCGACGCCGCGGCCATCGTGGGCCTGGCCATCGCCAAGGCTGGCAAGTTCGAGCCGGCCGCCATCCGCGACGCCATCCGCGAAGTCACCAAGCCGGGCGGCGAGGTGGTCCACGCCGGCCCAGAAGGCTTCGCCAAGGGCCTGCAGCTGCTGCGCCAGGGCAAGCCGATCCGCTACGTCGGCGTGATTGGCGCCGTCGACTTCGACAAGAACGGCGACATCGTGGGTCCCTTCCGCCTGTGGCGCATCCAGAACGGCGAGGTGGCCACCACCGGCCAGATGTCGGCCGAAGACGTGCAGGCCGTGCAGGCACGGCTGCCGCGATGATCGGGACGACCGAGCTCGCGCCCGGACTCACGATCCCGCGCATCGTCACCGGCCTGTGGCAGGTGGCGGACATGGAACGCGATGGCCGCACGCTGGACCCGGTGGCCGCCGCCGATGCGATGGCGGCCTATGCCGCCGACGGCTTCACGGCCTTCGACATGGCCGACCACTACGGCTCGGCCGAGGTCATCACGGGCGAGGCGCGCGCCCGCGGCGTTCCGCTGCAGGCCTTCACCAAGTGGTGCCCGGCGCCTGCGGCGATGACGCGCGACACCGTGCGCGCCGCGGTCGACCTGGCGCGCCGGCGCATGCGCACCGAGCGCATCGACCTGCTGCAGTTCCACTGGTGGAGCTTCGAGCATCCCGAGTACATCGACGCCATGGGCGAGCTGGCCGCGCTGCGCGCGGAAGGCGCGATCGCCCACCTCGGACTGACCAACTTCGACACGGCGCACCTGCGGCTGCTGCTGTCGCACGGCATTCCCGTCGCCACCAACCAGGTGTGCATCTCGCTGCTGGACCGCCGTGCGCTGGGCGACATGTCGGCGCTGTGCGCCGAGCGCGGCGTGCGGCTGCTGGCCTACGGCACGCTGGGCGGCGGCTTCCTGTCCGAGCGCTGGGTCGACCAGCCCGAACCGCAGGCGGTGGCCGACTGGAGCAAGATGAAGTACCGCCGCTTCATCGACGCGGCCGGCGGCTGGCAGGCCCTGCAGCAGGTGCTGCGGGCGGCGCAGCGCATCGCCCGCAAGCACGGCGTGTCCATCGCCAACGTGGCGACGCGCTGGGTGCTGGAGCAGCCGGCGGTGGCGGCGGTGATCGTCGGCGCGCGCCTGGGCGAATCCGAGCACCGCGGCGACAACCGGGCGCTGTTCGGCTTCGCGCTCGACGACGAGGACCGGGGCTGGCTGGAGGAGGCCTTCGCCCACACCACGCCCTTGCCGGGCGACTGCGGCGACGAATACCGCAAGCCGCCCTTCCTCACCGCCTCGGGCGACCTGAGCCACCATCTCGATGCGCTGCCTCCCGTGTTCCGCGCCACCCCCGTGGCCGGCCGCGACGGCCGCCTGCGCGTGGACAGCGGCAGCATGTGGGAGCCGCTGGCCGGCTACTCGCGCGCCGTGCGCGATGGCAACCGCATCCTGGTGTCTGGCACCACGGCCACGCACGGCAGTGCCGGCGTCATCGCGCCCGGCGATGCCGGTGCCCAGGCCACCTACATCCTCGACAAGATCGCCGCCAGCCTGCGCAGCGCCGGCGGCACGCTCGACGACGTGGTGCGCACGCGCGTGTACCTGACGGACGTGAACGACTGGGAAGCCGTGTCGCGCGCCCACGGCCGCGTCTTCGGCGAGATCCGTCCGGCCAACACCCTGCTGCAGGTGGCCGCGCTGGTGGGCGAAGGCTACCGCGTCGAGATCGAGGCCGAGGCGGTGGTGCGGACCGCGTAGCGGGCGCGCGTGGGCGGCGCACCGCGCTGCCTGCTGCCGCTGCCCGCTGCCCGCTGCCCGTTGAGCGTTGAGCGTTGAGCGTTGGGCGTTGGGCGTTGGGCGTTCAGCGGGTCAGGGACTCGGGGATTTGCTCCCTCTCCCTCCGGGGGAGGGCTGGGGAGGGGGCGCGCCCCCGCTCGCAGCCGCCGGGCACTTCACC